>CAJWTO010000013.1 GCA_913047675.1 uncultured Pseudomonadota bacterium
CACTATCACTCAGCTATTTGTCCCTTGGGAGATCATCTTAGAGTCGCGGGCACCGCTGAATTTGCTGGATTTAATAAGGAACTCAATCCGAACAGGATAGATAACTTATTTCAGTTGATGCGGAAGGTTTATCCTAGGATTTTTGATTCTATGGATAAAGAGAAAATAAAAAAATGGAGTGGCTTTAGGCCAATGACCCCTGACGGAGTCGGTGTTATGGGCACCACAAATATAAAGGGACTTTATATTAATACCGGACACGGTCACTTAGGTTGGACTATGGCGCCAGGTGCCGGGAAATTAGTGGCAGATATAATCACTGATGAGGATCCTGAAATTAATATCGAGGACTATTCTCTAGAACGGTTTTGATAAATTTTTGATTCGGAAATGCTATGGGAGGTGATATTTGGAATTTAAAAATTTGGCTAAAGCAAGGCGGACGGAGAGAAATTTTGATGCAGGCATAGATATTTCTGACGTGGATGTGAAGGCTATTTTACAATTGGCCAGTTATTCTCCCAGCGCTTTCAACTTACAGCATTGGCGATTTGTTGTCACTCGAGATGAATCGGTGAAGTCTGATTTGTTTGCGTATTGCTACTTTCAAAAGCAAATTATTGAATGTTCGGCTGTAATTACTGTTTGTGGCAATTTGTCAGCTTATTTGGAGGCTCAATTAATTTATGAAGATCAGCCCTCCGAGGTAAAAAATAAATTTATTCCGATGATTAATACCATTTATTCCTCAGATCCTGAGCTGCAAAGAGACGAAGTAATGCGGAGTGGGGGATTAGTTTCGATGTCTATTATGTATGCCGCTAAAAATGAAGGTTGGTCGACTGGGCCTATGATAGGCTTCGATCCAAAGAAGGTTTCCTTGAGGTTGAATTTAGAGGAGAATATTATTCCAGTAATGATGTTGACCATTGGTAAACCTAAAACCGCTAAGGAAGAGCGTCCGCACCGATATCGAGTAGAGGAGTTGCTTCACTATGAGACATACGGGAATGCAAACCTGAATTAAATTGGAAACTGTTTTGAAAAGGATAAGTTATGACAAATAAATTTGAAGTACTTGCTGATGACTTTGTTTTTCTTGAAGGACCTCGCTGGCAGAATAATAAACTTTGGGTTTCGGATATGTGGGGCCATGAAGTTTTTACCATTGATGAACAAGGTGAGCGTTCTAGTGTGGTTAAAGTTGCCGGCAGACCTTCCGGCCTGTGCTTTCTTTCAAATGGAAAGCTGGTAATTGTATCAATGGAGGATCGTAAGCTTCTAGAATTGACTAGTGGTGGCGAGCTAACTGAATATGCGAACTTATCTGGACTAGTTACGGGTGACATAAACGATGCGGTTGTTGACACTCAAGATAATATCTATGTTGGAAATTTTGGTTACGATCTTTTCAACGGCGCAGATCCAGTACTTGCCAATCTGGTTTGTGTTGACTCAAAAGGAGGATCACGGGAGGTAGCAAATGACATGAACTTCCCGAATGGATCAGTAATTTCTGCGGATAATACTTCGTTAATATGTGCGGAAACATTTGCAAATCGTTTGACTGCCTTTACATTAGGACGAGACGGTTCCTTGTCTAACAGACGAGTTTGGGCAGAACTAGGCGATAGGACACCCGACGGTATTTGTTTAGATCAAGAAGGAGCGATTTGGGTCGCGAGTTTTGTTACAGGAGAATTTATTAGAGTTAAGGAAGGAGGGGAGGTGACCCATTGTTACCCTGTCCCAGGTAAAAAAGCTGTCGCCTGCAATCTGGGTGGAAATGACGGTTGTTCCCTTTTTGCTTTAACTTATGAGGGTGAGCTAGAAGGACTTGCTACCGGTGAGCGGAATGCTCGAATTGAGGTGTTACGGGTAGGAGTGCCTGGAGCTAATTCCCCCTAGTATTTTCGGTCTGACGATAGTTTGAATTTTCGACCTATTGCTTAAATAATTATGTAAATAGGGGGGATAAAGATGAATCATAGCGAGACTAAAATCTTGACTACACATACTGGTAGCCTGCCTAGAGGGGCTCAGTTATCGAAAATGTTGATCGCCCAAGAAGAAGGCGAGAAAGTTGATGAAAACTTGTTGTCAGACCTAGCCAAAGAAGGAGTTCAACACTGTGTCGGGAAACAGTTGGAGGCTGGTGTCGATATAATTAATGACGGCGAACAGCCTCGGGTAGGGTTTCAGACTTATGTCGCCCAAAGACTGGAAGGATTTGGAGGAGTTAGTCAGCGTGAGGTTTTTAGTGATTTCACAGAGTACCCCGATTTTGGAGAGGTTTGGGCCCGAAGAGGTAACGAGACTGCTAAGGTGTTCGATGCCCCTGCAGCCGATGCTGAAGTGTGTTACACGGATCTGTCCTTAGCTTCGCAAGAGTTCGATATGTTCGATTTAGCTCTCGGTGAGGTCAATGGCGATTTTTCAGAAAAATTCATGACTGCTGCCTCACCTGGCATCATATGTACCACGATGGGGAATCAGTTTTACGATTCTCATGAGAATTATGTGAGAGCCGTCGGCAAAGAAATGCAAAAAGAGTATGAATTAATCAACGAGCGAGGCTATTTATTGCAGCTAGATTGTCCTGATTTGGCGATGGAGCGGCATGGTCAGTTTCAGCATGATTCTAAGGCTAAATTTCAAGATGCGATCAGTATGCATATTGATGCTATAAACGATGCCTGTCGTAATATTCCCAAAGAGAGGATTAGACTTCACGTGTGCTGGGGGAATTATGATGGCCCGCATGATTGCGATGTGCCATTAGAGGATATTATTTCTATAATTTGCGATGCCAACGTCGGTGCGTTTCTTATAGAGTTTGCCAATCCTAGGCACCAACATGAATACGCCGAGATTAAAAAGCACCCTATTCCTAGTGATGCTATCCTAATACCTGGGGTAATCGATTCGACTGTTAATTATATTGAGCACCCTCAAGTAGTTTGTAATAGGATACTTGAGGCGGTAGCCGCTGTCGGAGATAAAGAGAGGGTGATCGCTGGAGTCGACTGTGGTTTCGGAACGTTCGCGGGATGGGAAATGGTTGCTCAATCCGTAGTGTGGGCAAAGTTGTCCGCGCAAGCGGAGGGCGCAAAATTAGCTAGCAAACAGTTATGGTGAATTTCATTAGCTAGGATTTTTTCTTCATCCCATACCGCCTAAATGGTATTTAAATTTTTTTAGGAGGACCGTCTCGTGCGGAAATCAAGTTTTTGGTTGAGATGTGTAATTGTAAGTATTCTTCCCTCTGTAGTTTTTGCGGATATGGGGGATACTCTCAATATTCCGGCGGTTTCGATGTTTTTAGTATTTGTCTCGGGGACTCTGGCTATCACATTGTGGGCCGCCCGAAGAACACGCACAGCTAGTGATTTTTATGCTGCGGGAGGGAAAATAACCGGATTTCAAAATGGATTGGCGATAGCAGGTGACTACATGTCCGCAGCGTCATTCTTAGGATTATCCGGTTTAGTTTTTGCTAGCGGGTTCGATGGAATAATCTACTCTATTGGTTTTTTGGTGGGCTGGCCAATTATTCTTTTTTTAATTGCTGAAAGATTGCGAAATCTAGGTCGGTTTACTTTCGCCGATGCGGTTTCCTTTCGGTTGCAATCTACTCCTATACGAAGTTTGTCGGCCTGTGGCACGCTTACCGTGGTGCTGCTTTACCTAATAGCTCAAATGGTTGGGGCTGGAAAATTGATAGAAGTCTTATTTGGATTCCCTTATGAGTTTGCGGTGGCCGTAGTGGGTGTCTTGATGATTTCATATGTTACTTTTGGAGGGATGATTGCGACTACTTGGGTGCAGATAGTGAAAGCAATATTGTTACTTTCAGGTGCTAGCTTCTTAGCTTTTGCAGTGCTGTGGGAAGTAGACTTCTCTTTTGAGCGACTTTTTCAATCTGCCGTTGATAGCCATGCATCAGGAAACTTGATACTTGCTCCAGGACAGCTGATATCAGATCCAATTTCGGCCATTTCATTGGGGTTAGCGTTAATGTTTGGGACAGCAGGCTTACCCCATATTCTGATGAGATTTTTTACTGTACCTGATGCCAAGGAAGCGCGAAAGTCCGTAGTTTTTGCTACAGGGTTCGTCGGTTACTTTTATTTATTACTATTCATTATCGGATTTGGTGCAATATTTTTAGTTGGAGCTAACGCTAATTATCTGGATGCTAATGGGATGATTATTGGGGGCAGCAATATGGCAGCAATTCATCTTTCGCAAGCTGTTGGAGGAGATTTATTCCTTGGTTTTATTTCAGCAGTTGCGTTCGCCACCATCTTAGCCGTAGTTTCCGGTCTTACGCTTGCTGGTGCGTCGGCTATATCACACGATCTGTATGCGAGCGTTTTTTGTAAAGAGCGTCCTAAAGATGGGAGCGAAATACGAGTCTCAAGAATTGCGACCATCGTGTTAGGATTAGCGGCCATGATTTTAGGGCTGTCATTCGAAAATCAGAACGTGGCATATATGGTAGGCTTAGCCTTTGCGATAGCAGCCAGCGTTAATTTTCCAATTTTATTTCTGTCTATGTATTGGAAGAAATTAACGACAAGAGGAGCGTTTATTGGTGGGTTTGTTGGTTTGATTAGTGCTGTGGTTTGCGTGATCACTGGACCTACCATTTGGGTGAGTATATTAGGATACGCAGAGCCGATTTTCCCCTATAAACACCCGGCCCTATTTTCAATGAGTGCCGCTTTTATCTCCATTTACTTATTTTCTATTTACGATAGGAGTCCTGATAAGGCGATGGAAATTGAGGCGTTTGATAATCAATTTGTACAATCCATAGTAGGTACTATCGAAGAAAAAAAGTAACTTTTTTGATGATTGATCTACATAAAAAGCAATCAGGTGAAGTAATGGCCCAAGATACTTATGAAAAAATTTCTCTAGATTTCGACTTTCAGAAGTTAGTGAAGGATAGAACAAATTTTAGCTGGATGCTTACTGGGGTAATGCTAGTTAGCTACTATACATTTATTTTAGTGATAGCATTTTCACCACACTGGCTTGGGGTTCCGGTTAGTACCGGAACTATTATTACGTGGGGTATACCAATAGGAATATTTCTTATAATCTTGAGTATGGTGATTACGGGGGTATATGTGTTACGGTGCAATCGAGAGTACGATGGCAGAATGTCCGAAATAATTTCGAGGCTTAATGTTTAATATTTGTGCGAATAAAATGAGGGGAATAAAATGGATCAAGAATTAATCGATTTGGAAGATATTCGGCAACTCAAATCACGTTATTTCCGATTAATGGATACTCAGCAATGGGATGAATGGGCCACTTGCTTTACTGAGGATATCTCCGCGCTTTACGAGGGCGCACCTAGAGTGAGTGCTAACGCCCCGACAGAAATTGGCTGCGAAGGTCGTACGGCCTTAGTGGAAGGGGTTAAGTCGCTGATGACGGGAGCGCAGTCGATTCACCAAGGATTTATGCCAGAGATCGAGTTGATGAGCGCGACTACTGCTAAAGCAGTTTGGTCAATGCATGATTACGTTAGATTACCTACTTGTAATTTTAAAGGTTGGGGGCATTACCACGAGGATTATGTTAAGCAGCAGGATGGCTGGAAACTTAAAAAAATATATTTAACACGATTACATACAGAAGAAGAGTGGCTATAAGCTCTGCTTGAGGTATCAGTAGCTTGTCCGAGTGTTGGCTAATTGAAATAAAATAGCAGCAAAGAAGTTATCATTAATGCTGCCATCAGTAGCATCATTGGTGTATTTTCTCTCCTTCCTTCTTTGCTTGAAAGAATAGCGATCATCATCGCAGCGCAGAATATAAATATCCAAATGGGTATCCAACTTTTCATTTCTTTGAGCCACAATAGATGATTTTAGCTTCTTCTAGCGAGCGAATTTTTTCGTCTGGGAACTCTAATTCCTGTGCTAGGATATTGTAAGTATCCTCGGCTAGTATCGCGACGCGACTCCTCACTGCGGCCTGAGTTTCAGAGAAAGAGAAGGGACTGTTGACCACTTCGAGAGGACCTGCCTCATCAATCACTTCAGTGATCATTTTTCGGAATTCCAATTGGGGATCGGTCGCTGCGTCGGCTAGCGAGCGATATGGAGCGCATGGTACATGAAGTTTTTCGAGTTCCACAAGGGCTGCAGCTGACAACAGATCTTTTGCCCAAACCTCGGCAAGTCTTAGTAATTCGTTATAATTATCTAGTCGAGATCTGGTATCGGCGAAGCGAGGATCAGCTATGAGCGCCGATTGTCCGATACATTCCATAAGGTTCGTATAATGTCGTTGGCTAAGCGGCATAATAATAATAAACCCATCTTTAGTTTTAGTGGGCCCATATCGTCTTTCAATTGGATCATCATGGAACGCAGTTTGGAAATCACGGTGCATGGTGGCTAAAATGCTATCTGACATTGCGATATCAATGTATTGCCCCTTTCCACATTTTTCGCGGTAATAGAGTGCAGCGGTAAGACCGCCGAATGCTTGTAACGCGGCTGTGGTGTCGCCCACCGGCAATCCCATATTAAGGGGTCGCTCTAAAGCATTTTGAGCATCAAGCGTTACCATCTCAAAACCAGTCATTGCCTGCACTATTGGCGCATATGCTGGGCGTTTAGCGCCTGGACCAGACTGTCCGTATCCTGAGATACTACACATCACAATATTTCTGTTATATCTCTTGAGAGTTTCGTAATCAATATTTAAACGTGCCATAACACCAGGGCTAAAATTCTCAACAATGACGTCATACTTTTTGATTAATTGATAAACGATACTGCAGGCGTCAGACTTTTTCAGATCTATTGATATACATTTTTTACCTGCATTTAGTGCGCTGAAAACGGTACTAGTGCTTCCTCTCATAGGTGCAATGTCACGCATTATTTCACCATCAGGAGGTTCAATCTTGAGCACGTTTGCTCCGAGATCGGCCATCAGTCTGGTGCAGTAGGAGCCGGCTATGACTCCAGTTAAATCAAGCACATTCACACCGTCCAGAGCTCCTGGTATCTGAGGATCATAAGTATTTTTAATTTTTTCCATTCTTTGCAGATGTTTTAGGTGGCAATTAAAATTCGAACCGCATCTAACTTGACGTGACTATTTCTAATTAGACCTAATGACTCCTTTTTTTTAGAATTAAGTGTATCCAACTCGACTTGACGAATATTTTTATTAGTTTCCGCAAGCATCAGAAGACGTTCATGTTCGTTAGTCAGATGAATATTTATAGCTTGATAAGCCTCCTCTACTATTGGTGTGATTTGCTCTTTAGCGCGCTGATTCGCTATTGCAGATAGGTGATCTAACTGCTCTTTTATTTTGTTAGTTATTTTCTGTGCGGTCAATTCTGGAATATCCTGACTGTTTTCATTCAGCCATTCGACCGAGAAACTTGAGCTAATATCCTCTCCTATATTATTTAAAAGAACTCTAAAAAACGATTGCGGTAGGAAGCCCGTTACTCTGAAGTTTTTTGGGGCCGGACAGACGATGGCATAAAAACACTCAAGTAAGACAGCCCCTTTAGGCATATTGGTGCTTTTTACTATTCCTACGCAGGAATTACCAAACTCGCTGTTTAGGATTAGGTCCATAACCCCGGTAATCATTGGGTGTTCCCACGTTAAGAATTGCTTATCATCCCTTGATTGCGCCTCGGATAGATTATAGGTTGCGGCCACACCTTCGTCTGGAAGCTCAGGAAAATTTTCTATCGACATATGATTTCCAGGTTTGAGGATCACGCTTTCATTTATATTCACTTCTTGCTCTACCCCGAATGCGTCAAAAACTTTCGACATGTAGGATTTTAGTAGCTCCTCGTTTGTGAATTCCTCTATATCACTAACAAGTCTGTTTGCCGCCATGTTATCGAACGAATTCATTTGGAGAAGTTTATCTTTTCCTACGCGTAACTCGTGGTCAATCTTCTTTCGTTTCTTTATAGTCGCCTCTATAAAATCAGTTATATTGACTTCAAGGCTAGGATTAGTGATATTGTTAATCAGCTCCTCTTGTAAATTATCAAAAATTATCCTTCCTGAGCTTGAAGCTCTCTCAATGACATTAATTCCTTCATGGAACCAATTTAACAATAATGCAGTACCATGCTGTTTAAATATAGGTACGTGAATAGTAATCATATTTTTCTGGCCAATACGATCCAGTCGTCCTATTCGTTGTTCTATTAGATCTGGGTCTAGGGGAAGGTCAAAAAGAATTAAGGTGTGACAGAATTGGAAGTTTCTTCCTTCGCTTCCAATTTCAGAGCAAATAAGGGTTTGGGCTCCTTCTTCAAGCTCCGCAAAGTAGGCTGCAGCTCGGTCTCGTTGGAGTAAGTCGAGTTTCTCATGAAAGACCGCCGATTTTACCCCTTTTTTTACGCGTAGCCATTTTTCAAGAGAAATAGCTATATCAGCGGTACCACAAATACAGACAACTTTAGTTTTCTTATTACTTTTGAGCCAGTCGGCGATCCATGCGACTCTTGGATCTATCTCGGTCCACCTATCATATGTCCGCTCAGGGTAAAGATCAGTTACTTTTCCCAAGCACTGTGTACGGTATTCTTTGGGTAATTCGAAGAAGTGTCGCTGTAGAATCCTAGCTGTGAACCCCCCAACATTGTCTCGAGTATTTCGGAAAATGACTCGACTGGTTCCATGATGCTCCTGTAGCAACCTTATAGTCTTTTCGACATACTTGGCTGTGTCAGTCTGATCGACATCACGCAAGTGCTTTAAAGGTATAAAGCCTTCGATTTCGTTCGATAACTCTTTTATTTCTGGAGCTGACGCCTTTAGTAGCTTGGTAACTAATGCGTTAACTTTAGTATAGTTTTTTTCCTCATTTATAAACGCGTTTAAGTCTCGATAGCGATGTGGGTCTAACAAAGATAGGCGTGAGAAATGCCCCATTACGCCGTGTTGATTCGGCGTAGCGGTCAAGAGAATTACACTGGGTATTTTTGACGCGAGTGTCTCTACTGAGGCGAACTCGGTACTTTTTTTGTTAATATCCCATGTTAATTGGTGCGCCTCATCAACGATTAGTATATCCCATTCATAACTACTAACTTGTAATAGCTTTCGCTCATCCTCGATGTAACTTATTGGCATCAAAGTAAGTTGTGGAGGTCTATAGTTAGGGTCGTCGCGCTCAGCATCGTCTATAGAGAAAAGCTCTGAATCGATAATTGAAAAATGTAAATTAAAGCGACGACGCATTTCTAGTAGCCACTGATAAAGTAGGTTATCTGGGACTACGATTAGGGCGGTTGCCACTCTGCCATCTAACAACATTCGATGCAAAATCAAGCCAGCTTCGATCGTTTTTCCTAGACCAACTTCGTCTGCTAGCAATACTCTGGGGTATTCTCGGTGAGAAACCTCATTCGCTATGAAAAATTGATGAGGTAATCTATTTACACGCGGTCCTATAAGTCCATATGCATTACTGGTTTGGTGCTTGTGCTTCAGCCTAAGTGTCTCTATACGAAGCCGAAATCTAGAAGATTTGTCAAATTGTCCGATAAAAAGTCTATCTAGTGGTTTGTTAAATTGAACCGAACTATCAAGCTCTTGTTCATGAATTTTTACTGCGTGACCAGCATCGGTCACACCGATATAGGTATAGCAGGCGTTTGTCGACGAGACTTGTGTTATCGTAAACCAGTCTCCGTCATTTGTTTTAATTTCTTCGCCGACTGAATACTCTACTCTCGTCAGGGGTGGGTTGCTGTTAGAGTAGATGCGACTTTCTTCAGCCGCAGGGAAAGATATCACGACTTGCCTAGTCACCATGTGCTCGACTATCCCAAGCCCAAGCTCGGGTTCCGTTTTACTCACCCAACGTTGTCCAGGTTGACCTTGAAACATGATTAATTCTTTTACTTTTGTATGGAGCGAAATTTACAACGCATACCAGAAGGCGGGGTTGAATTCTTTAGCCTATGATGCCGACATCCCACCATCGACTGGATAACTATTGCCGGTAATAAAACTAGCGTCATCACTAGCAAGGAATAATGCTAGGTTAGCGACTTCAATGGGTCGACCATATCGGCGTAAAGGAACACCTTTTTCGATTTTTCTTTTGACTACCTCTGACGCGCCAGGGGCATATCCATTTTCGATCGATTTTATCATACGAGTAGCTATAGGTGAGGGATTAATGGTATTTACTCGAATATTATTTTCAGCATATTCTAGTGTTGCAGATTTCATTAAACCTACAACAGCATGCTTCGATGCGATATAGGCAGACAGCTTTTGCATGCCCCGCAAGCCACCTAGAGATGATGTAAGGATTATGCTGCCACTGTTATTTTCTATCATTGCGGGCACTACACTTTTTAGTCCATTAAATACACCTTTAACATTTACAGACATAACTCTGTCGAAGTCTTCATTTGGGTAGTCGACAATTGATTTAATTGGTCCTTCTATACCCGCATTTAGGAATGCGACATCGAGTCTGCCAAATTTGTTACAAGTTTCCTTTACTGCAGCTGTCATCGCGTCAGCATCGGTGACGTCAGTTCTTAACCCCAAGGCGGTTTCACTACCGATCTGTTGTGTAAGCTCTTTTAGTTTTGGTTGATCGAGATCTAGAAGTACTAACTTCGCTCCTTCGCTTGCGAATAGTTTGGCAGATGCCTCGCCAATTCCTCCAGTAGCGCCTGTTATTAGTGCAACTTTACCTTTTAACCGATCCATTTCGTTCCCCCTAAACTTAGTGATGAAGATCAATCTACACAGTGCACGGCATAGCTTTGTGTAGTATGTTTACATAAAAATTGTATTTTATTAAGTTGCTTTAGTGTACTTCGGTTATCACTAGAATCTCAATTTAAGAGTCCTGTTTCGATACGATAACCAACCATAGATGATATCGGTTCAATAGGAGATCTGTTCCATGACTATTTTCAAAGACTACTCTGAAAAGTTCCCAAATATCAAGATGACGCGGACTGATGGCGTTTTGGAGCTTATGTTCCATAGCGAGGGGCAGTCTTTACAGTGGAATTTGGAAGTGCATAGTCAGTTGCCAGAGGCATTTTTAGACATAGCACGTGATCAAAAGACGGAAGTAGTCATTATGACTGGATGTGGTAAAGATTTCTCGGGGCCAAGACCATCACCCGAGTATAAACCGGGTAATGCATCCGCGCATGAGTGGGATAATATCTATCGGGAAGGCAAAGCATTATTGATGAATCTTTTAGACATCGAGGTTCCCGTTATAGCAGCTGTCAACGGTCCCGCACTTAGGCACTGCGAAATTCCTCTTCTATCAGATATCGTGATCGCAAGTGAGACTGCTGTGTTCCAAGATTCTGCACATTTTTCTAATGACATGACTCCTGGAGATGGAATGCACATCGTCATGCCTATGCTACTAGGACCTAATCGAGGCAGGTATTTTTTACTAACAGGACAGACTTTGTCGGCGACAGAAGCAGAGAAACTTGGCTTAATAGCAGAAATTTTAGCACCTGAGGAGCTACGTAATCGATCTTACGATCTTGCGGAAATTTTATTGAGACAGAGTAGGCTTACACGCCGTTATAGTCGCATTGCTTTGACACAATCAATCAGGAAACAAATGCATGATTTACTGGGCTACGGATTAGCGTTAGAGGGCTTGGGTATTTTAGCCCCAAAAGAATAGTAACTATTGCGGATCAGTTGAATTGCAACAGCTTGATACCGTAGAAAAGAAGGAAGAAGCCACCTATCAATTGAAAAAGTCTCGATTCTAGTAATTTGATTAGTAATGTTCGTTTGCCAAGCGCGTTAATTTTTCTTTTATATACCGAAACAAACTGCAAACCCACTCCGATACCGATCAGAACTGTTCCTAGACATTTCAAAATGATACTTTCCATAGAATTTTTACCTAGCTTTTTCGAGATAACCCGTACGTCCTGCCGCGAAATTCGGCAACTAATGGACCATTTTTTATTGTAACGCTGACCTTATACATTCCAGTTTTTTTGGTAGAGTTTGCCTCCGCCGCAAGCGCGACAAGCTCCTGGCCCTCTCGCACGGGGTTTAAGAAGTCGATATTAGCATTTAAGGCAACGTGAGCCAGATCGCCGGAGTTACTAGCATAGGCCATGGCGGTGTCGGCAAGTGTGAAAATAAAACCCCCATGACAGATGTTATGGCCTTGCGTCATCCATTCAACTACTTGCATCGAAAGAGTCGCTTCCCCTGGAGCTAATTTTAAAATACGAATTCCAAAATGCTGTGCCGCTTTATCTCTAGCATGAAGTTCTTCTACAGTAGTATTGGCAGGAACTTGCCCGATTATGCGGTTTTGATCATTTACAGCTGGAGTAATTTTCATACATTTTGTCCACTATGCCTGCAGGATAGTTTATTTTGACTCTACTAAAATTTCGCGGTAGCGGGAGGTACCGGTATTCTTGGCCTTATGGAGGGTAGGCACGCGCAAATTTTTAGCATCAGTAGAAATAAGTTCACCTTTTTCTACTCTGAATGCATAAGTATCACCCGTAGCAACTGGTAATGTCCCCAAATCATTTCCTTCAGCGTCATGCACCTGTAGCGGTGCACCCTCTAGCGCATAGAAGACATAGTCATGTTCATGCTTGTGCATTGCCGTCTCTTCACCAGGTTCTAAGATGAACTCCCAGATAATAACTTTTTCATTTTCGAAAAGTTTAGTTGTACCTACTTCGCCCATTGCGTTGCTCCCCAAAATAAGTATATTTAAAAAATGTTCACGATTATGGTGAAATGAGATTAACATTACATTATTAATCACTACTTTAAAATTAAAAATGTACAAGCGTAGTCATTAAACAGAAAAATCATTTAGCACTGGGGGATTGATGAGTGTAGTAAAATTTGGAGTGTTCATTAATACCAGCACTGTTCACGAGGCGGTAGAGCAGGCGGTATCTGCGGAAAGTGATGGTTTTTTTTCCGCCTCCGTCAATGACCATTTCTATTCTCCTCTTGGACAAGCGGAAACCCCACAGGTGGAGTGCTTCACCACTTTAACTGCTATGGCAATGGCCACTAGTCGGATCAAACTAGCTCCCGCTGTAGCCGCTGCGTCTTTTCGGAGCCCCCCGCTGCTAGCTAAAATTATGTGCAGCCTTGATGCGGTAAGTAATGAGCGCGCAATTTGCGGTTTGGGGGCTGGCTGGCAAGACAAGGAATATATCAATCATGGCTACGCGTTTCCACCGCTCAAAGAGCGTTTGGAGCAGCTAGATGAAACTATACAGATTTTAAAAGCGATGAATAGTCAAGAGTCGCCCACTTATAGAGGTAAGTATTTTCAAATAAAAGATGCTTATAACAACCCCCGTCCCCTTCGAGGACACATTCCCCTAATGCTAGGAGGTTCAGGTACAGGGTTGCTGAAGATCGCGGCTAGGGAGGCCGATATATTGAATATTATTCCGCCGACCGGCAATGGTAAGGATTTTATTAATGACACTGTAGCGACCGTCAAATTTAATATGGATGTCTTAAAGAGCAGGATTGCTCTTCTTCACACGATGATGCGCGACATAGGGCGAGATCCTAAAGAAATTGAGCTTGGCGGACTAGCGCTTTTGGGCTTATCTAAAGATAAAAGTGATCCTAGTCTTAGAGAGATGGCATCGCATCTGGGATTTCCAGATTACGCGACAGCTCAAGGCGCCCCAGTGACTTTGTTAGGCACGGCTGAGGAGGCTCGCGCAGAGCTCCGCAAGAGAATAGAGGAAACTGGCGTGACCTACTATATTTTTGTCATGGCCAATCCTGAGTCTCAAGAGATTTTTGCTAAAGATGTCATGCCTGAATTTTTATGAGTTTTGTCGTTTAACGAAAAGCGTTCAGTCCTACGAAGGTGCCTCCATTTTTTCTTGTCAGTTCTCGCATTAATGTGGCGAATCTGATTCCTGTATGTTGCAGCTGCGCAGGTTGTGCAAATTGGACTGGAAAACCAATTGCGTGGATGCGGACTAGATTCTCTCCCGACGTGTCGGACTGGTTTATTTTGTCAACGTAGTCGACAACGCGGCGGATTGAGTTGCCGGTAAATTCATCACCATAGACGTAGATGCTAATCTTTTTATCTTCAGCGTTGAATGTCTGGATGGCTTCAGTTATCCCTTCCGCAGGGCTCGAGTTGGAAAATGCATTCCACGTTTTTAGTCTCTCATTTATTGCTCTTCGACGAGCGGGCGAGTCGGGTATCCATTTACTTCGGAATGAAGGGAACATATATACCCCCATATCGTTCATAATTTGCACGCCTTTGACCTTAGGATACACTCGAAGTGTATCCTCTATTTGCGCGATGACTTTCGGCCAAGCGTATCTGAACATACTCCCAGATGTATCAATAATAAAAATTATATATTCACTATCAATCGGGATACCGCCCACCAGGTTAGTTTCCTTTTGGTCTAGTTCCCGGTACAAACGTTTCATTTCGTCTGTTAGGTTCTGTTGAGCGACGAGAAGTTTTTGAATGGATACTTTTCGCTCTTCATTATTGTCATTGACGGATCGATCTTGCGAGGAGGCTTTTTGAACTTTTTGAGCTATGGCATCTTTTTCTAAATTGAGCTTTTCAAGTGTCTGCAAACTTTTATCTAGCTCTTCTAATTGACCAAGCGAAGCTGCCTGCATACTAAAAATTTCTCTCTGTTTTAGGGAAATTTTAGGGATTCGTGGGTCGGCAGGGTCTTCAGTATTTTCAGTATCCATAGACGTCGTTATGATAAGTAATAATATTATCGCACCAAAGCAGCAAGTGATAACGCTGAGAAAGGCTATGCTGACGGGCTCTGCCACTTTTTGCCTAATCTTCATGGCCAATCCACTGCTGGTGATAAGAATGATCCTTGTGTCACTCTGGCGATCTGCCAGTATGCGGCCGGAGCCATCGGGTCTCCTTCGGTAGGTAATAGAATGACATTGACGGGAATCCCGTAGGGTAGTTTCGCCACCGCTCGCTCGAATAGCTGCTGTCTTTCTTGCCCACTTATATTTCTTTTCTCAGTAGGTTGAATTCCCCGCGTTGGTAGTCCGTCGGTAATAAGATAAATATTATCAGGTTGGGGTTGAAGCTCTTTGATGGCATCGACTGCAGACTCTAAGCTTGAACCCCCATCTGGAACTATATTATTTAAGTTCTCTACCGTTTCATTTAGCTGTTTTGTATTGTTTACAGACAGCCATTTACCGCGAGTACCCTCAATAGCAGGCTCAACCCTATCGGAGTAACTATAGATTTGATATTGACTGGTTCTAGGAAAACGTGCACTTATCCAGTTGATTGTATCGAGAGCCTGACGCCATTTTGGTGAGCGTTTTTTAACCTCACTACTCATATTTCTTCTTCGAATTATGTTAACAATACTTTCGTCCAACATACTCGTAGACGAATCGAGAAGGATTAATACGTGCTCACCACCCAGCCGCATCCCTGTAAGATATTCTCTGTTTCCATCACCAATGTGCAATCGACTTCCTACTGCGCTCTGGCGAACTTTTTCTTTAAGAGTTTTGTTTTGGGCGCTAAGTTTTTTTATTGAATCTTTTATAGCTGTTTCATCACCAACCATTTTCTTTTTTATTTGCGCGTCTTGTTCTGATTTTTCATAAGCTTTATTTAGTTTTTGAATTGCCAGTCTAACGTCTAGAGCCTGCCGGTCTGCTGCAACTTTCTGAGCTTCCATAGCCTCTTTTTGAGCGGATATTTCAGCAATCTGAAGGTCTAATTTCTCGATCTCGGTCGTTAAATAGTCGTAGTCGGGAACGCTATCATCTTGATAGCTATTATTAGCGACAATAAATAGTAGAATGAACGCCCCAAGTCCGCATGACATTATGTCTAGAAACGACAGACTAAATGCGGAAAATTCCTTCCTCTTATGACGCATCACTGCTTATTACGGTAATAGCCGTGAAGGGCTCTACCTTATTGTCGATATGTATTTGGTCACCACCTTTTAGATTGCAGTTATCTACAACTGTCATCCCGTTCACTGAAATCTTTACTTTGTTTGAGTATATTGTTGCGTAACCATTTTCCAAACGGACGTCTACGTTTGGGACTTGGTTGGGACGAAGAACAAAACCATTCGTATCCAAGCCAATCGGAGTTTGTGATAAAGCAATCGCTTGTTTCCCATCAGTTATGTGCGTCGCAGATTCAGGGTCAATTTCAAACGCAACAGGATTTATTGTGAGCTGCATCGAAGGCTTCGAGCTAGACTTTAATTCGCTAATGAATTCTGCATTCTCTCCTTCAATGATTGAATCTATATTGTCACATACCCCGTCTAATACGGCATTTACTGGAATATTCTGATGTTCTGCAAACAAGCCACTAGAATTTATGAATATTTTACTATCTCGCATAAAAGCTACTGTTCGCCCCACTTTTAGCCGACTTTCGAGAGGGCTAAGATTTTGCACGATTATTTTTTTGATATGACTGGAAGCGACTACGGCACGTATCACCTCGTCGTTGTACTCTAAACTACAATACAGGTCTTTATTGAACGCCGATTCATCTATCCACCTTGGTAAAGCATCCATCATATGCTGCTCACATAGTGAGTCATGCAATGGATCGAAGCGCGTTTGACGTACAAAGCTATTTGCAATGTGCCTCGCACACGCATGATAAATGTTATTAGAGCCGATATTTGGGACAAGTTCTGAGTGCCTGCGGGTAACCTGATCAGCCACATCGAGATCCGTGATCACCGTTTGATTTGGTTGTATGTCTAGAACGGTATAGGAACCCGGTGCTGCTGCATTCGATAGCGCGGCGACGTTGGCATCTATAAAACCTCTCACCGATAGATTGAGAGCATTACTGATTCCCAATAGCAGACTCAGTTGATCACTAGTCAAGTGCGAAGGCACGGTATAAACAACATCGACTAAATCGCCAATTCTTTCGGAAATGTTCTTGAGGTGTATGTATACCATATCCGCCTTATGCCGGATTCCTGAGACTACATAGCTTAGGGTGTCCTCGTTCAGGCAGGTCCAGTAATCTTGATAGATCTTCTGACTTCCAGCCATAGTCTTCGCGCTCACTTCGTGCGAAATGAATCCTCCATCTACCGTTAAAACTGCAACTTGCGGGCTTGTGTCAATCAAACGTCCGTTTCGCCAGACACTGATAGTATCAGTATCAATTTTAATGATAGAAATTTCGCTCATCTTAACTATGTTCGTCGTAATTCGCGAGATGTGGGATTAACTGCGTATCGCAGTATTTTTGAGTATCTAGAACGAATTTTTCCTGTGCCCGTTGTAACTGGTGCATTAGGAACATGACAAATAAACTTATTAGTAACGCGACAAAAGTAGAATTAAATGCGATACCAAGATTAGACGTGACTCCTGATATATCGCCCTCTAGAGCTCGATAAGCCTCTCCGAGTGCTTGACTGATCCCACGCACTGTTCCTATGAAGCCTATAGATGGAATTGCCCAGACGATATATCTGATTGTCGATAGTTCGGAATCTAGTCGTTCAGACTCAGTTTCGCAAACCTCACCGATCGCAGTAGAAACATCCTGTATCCGCCGGGTAGTTCCAAAGCGGTGCAGTCCCGTCTCTAGTGCTCGCGGTAGAAGGAATTGTCTCTGCGTGTTTTTTAAGCTCTGTATTTTTCTTGAATAACGGTAAGTGTCTTGAGGCAGGATTTTTATCCCAGCTTTAATCGGAACAATATGCTGATCAAGTTGAACTCGTTGTCTAACTAGCGCAAAGCCTTTAAAACTTATTATTGCAGTGGCCCAAAGCATTAGAATAAAACAAGCTTCTTGTTCAAAGTCTTTAACGATAATCACAAACGATCTCGGAACTGGCAGGTTTTGATCAGAAGATTCGATACTCCTATTCTCACTGATAAGCGCTTCTGCCTGGGGGCGTATTTGTGCACTGTAAATAACATGGACGAATACAATAATTAGTAGCAATGAAAGCCAACTGAATATGCGTTCTAACGAGAAGAATTCTTTCATATTTTTTTCACTATATATCAACGGGGAAATTGACTGGAAAGTCCTCGGAGACTTTCTCACTTGGCCGAAAGGTATCCTTCGGCAAGGGTCTTACTTCATGCTCTGGTAAGTCCTTCAAATCATTTTTTTTATTCATATTTTCGTCTTCATCAGCTATTAGACCATAAAGTGGGAAAAGGAGAGCACCAACTAAAAAGTACTTTTTTTTATCTGGCATATCGGGCTATCCTAAATCCTAAGTCCGCTCGTCGCGCGTCGCTGTAAGTTCGATAGCTACTTTTCAGTTCCTCATACGAGCTACTCATCCAGCTACTCCCTTTAACTGTTCTAGACTTTCCATTTGAGGGACCCAGGTAGTTATAGGAAGTTACGGTTGGCGGCTCAGCTTCGTAGAAATCGTGGACCCACTCGGCAGTGTTGCCTCCCATGTCATATAAGTCATTCATACTTTTTTGGAAGCTACCGACAGGGGAAGCAACTGCAAACGAGTCGTCATAATCTTTTAATTTTTTAACCATCTTATTACTGTTACTCTTGTCGGCAAAGTTTCCTGTCTTTTGCGGCGGAGGGTACTCGCTTCCCCACGGAAAGATAGACGGAGGTTCTTTGCTTTTTGGACGTGACAAAAATTCCCATTCAGCTTCGGTTGGTAATCGATACCCGTTCGCTTCAGTATTTATGCCAAAAAGCTCACCGTATTTGATAAGATAAAACTTCTCAAGCCCGTCACGTCGACTAAGCCAATTACAATAAAGAACACTTTCAAACCAGCTAACGCTAGCCACAGGCTGATCCGCTTCGTTCAAACTTTCTCCACCAAACTGACCTGAGTCATGATTGCCGAGAAACTCGCGAAATTGACTGTTTGTTACCTCTTTTGTGGAAAAGTAAAACGGTGTCTCCAGTATTACATCTCGCACAACTTCATTTGCCCTTCGTCCCTTCAGATTTTCTTTTGTTCCTAAGGTAATTTTCCCACCATTAAACAGCTTCATCTCTTGACCGGAAAATGTAGTTATATAACCCTCACGGTTATCCTTCTGTCTTTTTTGCTCCGCTTCCCGTTTTGCGAATTCTTCAGTTTTGAGCCTTATGTTATATCGCTTTTCTATACCTTTTCTCGGTGTTATCAAGGTCCGGTAGGTTGCGAAACCTTCCCGGAAAATGGTGAATTCATGCGGGTGCGTTGGTAACCTGACATTTCTGTTCGCATTTCCTTCAAATCTACCGTCTATGAGCATTTGAGCATCCTTGGGTACGACTATAATGTTTACAGATGACATTTCTGGCTCAAGTGTTAGAGATAGGGTAGATGTCTTAGCAGATTCTACGGCAATATCTTGCGTGATATCTTTGTACCCTTCTTTCATTAGGCTAACCCTATGTTTGATGGTAGGCGACAGACTTACCTGGGCAGGCGTCTTGCCATAGAAGTTGTTGCCGACAGAGACTGTTGCGCCTGATGGCGTAGAGTTGATAATGACACTACCGTCAGCTTTTGCTAGCGGAACCACGCCCATGTTGATTGGGGTACCGGCGGTCACCGTAATTTCTTTATCCCAAGTTTTATAACCTTCATTTCTCAATTGGATTTGGCGCTTTCCTTGCAGCACTTGATAGGATTGCGGTGTCTTACCAATGAGTTTTCCTTCAACGTAAAGGTCAGCGCCAACTGGAGAGGAGGTTAGTGTAAGCGTGGCCCAAGCGGGGACAAGAGCCACATTTAGTTTTTCTTGAATACCTTGGCCCCGAATTTGTAATTCGACTTCGTAATTGAGATACCTGTCTACCTCTATTCTCGCCTGCCTCAATCCGGCAGGGATATTTTTTACTATACCGGGTACTTCACCATAAGAGTTATTATCTATAAATATTTCTCCAGTATTTTCGGGCGTTATAATTATTTCTAGATCGCCAGGTAAGGGCGTCAAAGACAACTGTACTTTTTGTATTCGAGCGTCGGTAACTTGGTATGGATAAGCCAAGTCATTATAACCCGCTGCGCTGACTGAAAATAAGTGATCACCAGGTCTAACAAGCCAGTTGTTTCCTAGATTTATTTTTAGCCAGGAGTCCAGCGTTACTTCTGCATCTGGCGGAAAGGTTATTACGTTAATTGAGCGTGCCGTCAATACAAACCAAAGGCTCAGTATTATAAGTGATAAAGCAAATACAAATAAAAGTAACGGACTGAGCGCAAGATTTATTTTTAATCGTGCTTTATTTGTTACGGGCTTAAATTGAGCTGCGTCGATTTTATTTTTCAAACTTTCCTCTTCACGGACTAGTACCCATATTATCCTAAGGTGTCACAATAGTTTTATCAGAGGATCCGTCTGAATATGGCGCATCGGGACGCTTTTGTCTTGGTCCTAATTGATCCATGCCTCGCCCAACCTTCCTCCAGTTTATAAATACTGAGTATGGTTTGTACAGCTTTTGTTTAGATAACCTTTAGCTTAATTTGGTTTCTTTTCTTTGGCGTAGACGCGACTGGTCTCAGTAGACATTCTTGATGTCTCTAACCTTTTCTCTAGTTTTTTTATTTGAGCTCTAATATGTTTATTTCTCGGCACAGATAGTCGGGCCTGTTTTAATAGAGATTTTGCTATTTCGAAATCAGCTCTACTTGCAAGATCATTTTTTTCGGTAAGTATCGCTTCAATATTTTGGTCTAGCAAGGCTCTAGCTTCGGCTTTTTTCTTCTTTTTGATAATGCTATTCATGGCAGGGTCGAGCCGAATAGCGCTATTGAAAGACTTTACCGCGAGGTCCCATTTCTCTTCTTTTTCAGCAGCACTGGCCTCTTTCAAATGTCGGTTTATATTATTGGTTAGGCGCTTAGAATCTATCAATGATAATAGCTCCAAGGTTTCTGCACGATTTTCTATGGCCTGCGCCTTTCTAACAAAGATTTCAGCCTCTTCTAGTCTGTTTTGTCGCACTAATTTGAGACCTGAAGACATATACGAGCGATAATAGGTTGGACGTAGTTTAAAGTTTATGCGAACTATTGCTACTTTCGCGCCTAGGGCGTTCTTATCCAGAAGTAGGGCAGATTCGTAAAACTTTTTCGCTTTATCTAGCTGGTTCGCTTTTTCGTACTTTTCGCCTTGTGATAACAAGATTTTAACTTCCTCTAACACTTTTGACCGCTTCAGACCATTAAGTCCATCGGGATTGTTTGGCTCTATGCTCAATACAATTTGGAACGCTCTCTCCGCCTTGACAGAGTTCCAATTTTTAATGGCTAAATCTCCCTCTCTTAGATTATCTAATTTCACGCTTTCGACACGGCTAGCAAGGTCTCTCACCATAATAGTCGCTTGACGGTATTTTTTTTGTGCTAAATGGTATCGTGTTGTGCGGTAGAGTGCTTCCCCTTCGCGTAAAAACTGTTCGATCTCTTTCCAACGGTCTACTGCCCAGACTTGCGGATTTAAAGGCTTAAGAGTTTTTATATTCAGTAGTAAATTTTCAAGATCATTTTGAGCATTCAACCGCTGATCGTGGACGCTTGTTTTATTTTTTGGAATCATCGATTCGGGTGGTGATGTACCGATCGTGATTTCACCGGATTGGGTTTGAAGCTCAGTATTCGAGAAGAATTTTGAGTAGCTTATGAAACTAATGACAATTATCAAAAATGTAGCAAGAAACCATACACCCCGTTCCTTTGCATTGGGCAACTCTTTTAGGATTTCGTTTTTGGAATATGGTTTTTCGTGAATTGCGATGAGTGTGTAATCCCTATTTTCTTGGTAGAACTTGATTTTGTTTCGATCGTTACAAAAAGTTAACTAAATTTGACGTAATTTTCTAGTTATTATTCTACCAACTAAACAATCTAAAGGGTTTGGCATGCCACCTACTGAATTCAAAAAAAAATCTATACAGAGAATTAGCAAAAGAGGCATAGCCCTAAGTAGTGTATTTTTGTTTTGTCTTACGTTAAGCGCTTGCACCACTACTGGAGACAAGTATAGGGCAAGTTCGTATCGCGCGACTCAGGTGAATCAAAAGCAAGCCGCTGAGGTCATTGAAATTATTGCTATACTGCCTGCTCAGGTAGAAGTTGACAATACTGAGGCACAAAAGAAGCGACAAATCTTAGGTGCGATCCTTGGTGCCGCGGGCGGCGCGGCTATCGGTAATGCGGTAGGTGGAAATAATACCGCGGCTGGAGGACTTTTAGGTGGGGCGGCCGGTGCGGTGGTGGCGAGTACGACTGAAAATACTGTTCTGGTGGAGGGCGTCACCTTAACTTTTGTTCAAGATTCGAAGACTTACAGCTCTTCTCAAGTTGGACGCGCATGCGAGTTTAAACCAGGAAGAGCAATCATGATCTCCATGCGAGCTGATGAAACTCGTATACAACCAAATAATTCGTGTGCTGAGTAAAGTGTTTTCGGGGGTTTGATAGAAATGGTTAAAGTAAGCATGTTGGTTTTAGTTCTAACCTCGGGTCTTGGCTATTCGCTGATAGCTATAGCGGAGCCATTAGATCAGCAGATTCAAAAGATGCATGAACTGCAACTGCAGCAAAATACTTTTGATGAGAATCTCAAGTCAAGGGCTGAAAGAAATAAGATACCAGAATTTAGGCAGAAGTTATTAGACTCCGAAAAAGACTTGGACAGATCAGACCGATTGGATATTTTGCAAGAGGAGTATCAAACGGAATTGATGCGACTCGATTTAGAGGCGCGTCGTCTCAAAGCACGGGTAGATAAAACAATAGTCGATGAGACAGATTTCACTTACGATCGCGAACAGAAGAAGGTTGAAATTCAATTGAAAAGGCTTGAACTTGAAAGTCGTTTACTTGATTTGGCGAGAAAAAGAACTAGAGTAGCGTCTGAGGAGCGCTTTATTTCAATGGAATTGGCGAAAAAAGCGGCCGAAATTAAGGTTGACGAGGCGCGTGGAGAGTCCAAAATAAATATATCGACTGGCGTACGGGCGGGTCTCGAGGGCCTTGGTGAGGCCGCAAAAAATGGTGATTTGTTCGATTGACGAGGTAAAAAGTTAGTCTTTTAGGCCAGATCTATATCGCTCATACTCTAACCAAAGCTTTTCCTTTAGATCTTGATCAGTTTCAAGATGGGCAGCTTCGCGTATTTGACGGGCTACAATGTCCTCATCAATTTCGTCTTTTACGGCGAGTACAGCTTGGGTGTTTGTCTGCTTATTAGCTTTTCCATAAGTTGTACCAATCGTATTAAGAGCATTCCCAAGTCCATTATTAGACGCGCCTCCTCCCGAGTCTTCTGACATTGTCGCGTCTTCACTTCCGGTGTATTCATCTTCGTCGCCTATCGATCTACTTATGTCGTCATTACTCGTACTCGGAGAACCGAACTGCCCCTGATGATTAGAGTTTAAATCGATTGAAATCCCGACTCGTATTTTTGACTTCAAGTTTTTATCACGTCTACCAAGGTTACCTAGTACGCCATCTTTTCGATTAGCTAGATTTTCAGATATGCTCGAAGTATTTGCCTTACCACTAGTAGTTTCGGGGCGTTGTGGGTTATCCACTTGTTTTACCTGTTGAGACCTACTTTCTCCGACGTCCAGACGAACTTCCTCAACTTGAACATCGGCGGCATTTTCCTTTGGGGGACTGAAATTTGGCATTGGTCTTTTAGCATTGTTTTCGATTGCATCCGCCAACTCGCTCACATCCTTTTCAACCGAGGGTCTCTCCGCTTTCAAAGGCTTCTTTACATCGGTTGTTTTACATGAAATTAGTACGAGACAAAATATGCTAAAAACTAGGCATGTCAAAAAGAAGCCTATTGGTTGTGATCTCTTTTCAGTATTTATTTTTTCGGAGCTAAGCATAGAATTCAGGGAATAGCCTGACTTAGCATGAAGCTAGCATCAGCCTCTGCATAAATGGTATTTGTTTTTTTATCAGTGGCCCAGGATTTGAGCTGCACAAGGCGCCGTTTTTCTTTGACTACTTCGCACTCGATTTTTACTGCAACGCCTATAGGCATCGGTTCTCTGTAGCGTATTTCTGACTTTGCGGTATACCCATAACCTCCTTGCAGGTAAAACCAATTTGCCATTACGTCATCTAGTACTGCGAACACGATCCCTCCGTGAGTGACACCATTAAATCCTGAATGCTCTTTAAGGGGGGTGTATTCTCCTACACACCCTTTTTCAGTGAGACTAAAGATGATTTTTAGACCAATGGGATTATCGACGCCGCATACAAAGCAATGATCAGCGTCTGTTCTGGAATCCATGGGTTGATTAGTCATGCTAAATCATTGTACTTATTTTCGGGCTTTAAATTGACCCCTTTGGGGAAACCTGTGATTGAAATTTTACCGTTATCAAATTTGATCTCGTCATCAGCAATCAAAGATTCGCCAAAGTTATAAATTGGCTTCATCGGCCCCGACATACATTCTTTGTCATATTCCTCAGCTACTGCAGTATTTTTATCGCGTAACGTTTTGTATTTGTCCATTGCCTTATTTCCAAATCGTTTTGTAAGCATGCTCTCAGTTTTTGTCGGTGACACTACAATTCCAGTTGCGTTATTACCCCCGAAACCTTTCGAGTTGAGAAATCCGACTTCCGCGCGATCTGTAAGATCAGTATCGGTCATAACTATATTAAGTCTTTTATCGAATAGGTCATCCGCAAGCTCATCTAATGTTTTTATGCCTGGGAGAATTCCATGTTTCAAAACTCCAAGAGTACTTACTAGTTGATCTGCACTCGCTGGGGCGAGCGAATGTCCCAGGAACGCTTTTACGGCTGTTACAGGCCAGTTTTTTATCCCAAAGGCCTGCGCAACCTTATCGAAAACCTGTGTTTCAGTTACACGATTTTGTGGCGTGCTAGAGCCGTGAGCTTGAATAAAGCTGCGTTCTTTTATGGCATCAGAACCAAGCATAGATGAGGCAGCCGCCACGGCTTTTCCAAGAGTTATATAGTTACCTGGTCCAGGGGCGGAGATAGACTTTTTGAAGCCATCAGCATTTACGAAGACGTCGGTAACAGCTCCATGGATATTTACACCGAGTTCCAACGCCAACTGATCATCCATGAGCACGAAATATTGTCCCGATTCGCCCAGCGTGAAACCACAATTTTCGCCAAAGGGTCGGCTCGCCCGTCGATGATCTGGGAATTTCACGTTATCTAACTTACACAAATTCTCATCGGTAGCGAGGGCGCTCATCGCAACATAGCCTTCTATTATTTCCGGGGTAAGAGGCGCTTCTGCATTCCCGACTACCACCACTTTGCGACGACCACTTTGGATATCCTCAACGCCAGCGCGCAGGTTATAAAGGAACGAAGCGCATGCGCCAACGTTTGCTCCAGTGGAGCCTATGCTCCCTAAAACATACGCATTAACAAAGTCCGCGGGCATATTGTTTAGTCCAAGCGGCAATTGTTTAGCGCTGGTACGATTTCCTGCCAATCTGGCTTTCAACATACCACCAGTACCAGTTTTATCAAGTTGCCCCATTGCGCTAGCTGCGTAAACCGCCACTTCGTCCGCATGAACTTGTTCCAAAACTGTTTGCCACTTTATCCCCATCGACTTTATAGCGTCGGACGCTGCCACTATAGCTAATTGAAGTCCTCGAGGATGGAAGCGCGAGTTGTATAATTCACCAGGTTCGAATCCCGAAGGTAATTGACCTCCAGTTTTTACAGGGAGCTTTCGGTGGTGCTGGGCGAGTACTGTTGCACCGTGCTGTATTGCTATGTCAGCTATCCCCCTTTGTTCTCGGACGATATTCCATCCTATTGGAAGGTTGCTGGGGAGATCTGAAATCTTAAGTGACACAGTTGAATTTTTTTCAGAACCTTTTTGAATATCTAAGTTTGTATGAGCAGCCACTTGGTCGGGATCGAAAATATTACTTTCAAGTTGGCGAATTAGCGTACCGTTGAGCACCGCTTGTTCCAATAGAGGATAGTTTGAGGCAGAAAAGTCTCTCTGATCAGGCGTAACCAGTTGACCATCGATTTGAAAGGCTAGCTTCATCATGGATGCTAGAGAAGCTACTGTTTCTCGCTGAGACGCTCCAGATAGCGACTCATAAACGGTTCGATGGTAGGCATGATGAAAGGACGAACGGCCTGCAGGGCCTACTCCGCCGAATCCTACTATTACTGGTAACGCTGTCATGCTTATATGCTCCGCTGGGTACGGGTTTATTGTAGGGCAGAAAAAATGGACAAAAATGTGCATTAAGGCCATATACTATGTCATATAGGCCAATACAAAGGAGAATCGGTTGCAATGCGACCAAAAAGTGACCTTACGATACAAATTGGATTTTTACTGGCACCAGGTATGCTCTCAACCGGTACGGCGCTCCCGTATGAGATGTGGCTAGCTGCACAAGATCTCTGCTTAGTCAGAAAGCGACGCGAGGTGATTAAATTAAACCTGATTGAAGCATGCAGTGACCTCTCAGGACGACGGCTCGCGCTGAAACCTGATTGTTCTCTCCGAACGGTGCCCCAATTAGATATTTTATACTTACCCGCCCTATGGAGAAACCCGCGAACAGTGATCAATCGGATGGGGCTAGAATTCTGGGAGAGCCTCCGTTTACAGCATGATGGTGGCGCTCAAATAGCATCAGTGGGGACGGGCGTTGCCCTTTTGGCAGAGTCCGGTCTGTTAGATGGTAAAGCCGCAACAACACATTGGTACTATTTTGAACAGTTTGAGAAAGAGTTTCCCAACGTTCGGTTGAAAAAGAACTTTTTTATTACGCAGTCAGGTCTTCTGCATTGTGCGGCCAGTATCAACTCTTTGGCTGATGTGACGGTACACCTTATCGAAAGAGCCGTCGATAAAAGTATCGCACGTCATGTTGAAAAAAATTTTTCGCATGAAATTCGTCGTACTTATGAAGAGTATCGATACCTTGATGGAGGGAATACATCATTAGATGACGAGGTTGTGTTAGAAGCTCAGTTATGGATCTCAGATAACCTTGCGGTACAGCAAACCGTAAACGAGCTCGCTGACCGTCTGGGGATCGCACTTCGGACATTAAATCGTCGTTTTCGGCAAACCACAGGAATGAGTGTGAGAAAGTATTGGCAGTTAAAACGAGTTACGTTAGCGAAGGAGCTCCTGGAGAAGACAAATCTCACTATTAGCGAGGTAGCTTGGAGAGTGGGGTACCAGGACGCGGGCTATTTTTCTCGATTATTTAACCGCGAGCTTTCCATGACACCTCTTGCTTATCGCCGTATGGTTCGTGCGAAGTTATTTCGAGCTTGATTAATAGTAGTGGGACAAGTGCCAGCTTTTTATGAAGGTATTTTAAGACAGTCTCCTTGTTTTTTTTGTATAATTTGACAACAAGAGATAAATTTTTCTAATAGAGGTTGGTGTATGGCTGGGCCAAAGTACTTAGGTTTTGACACGTTGGCTTTGCACGGTGGTCACGTGCCTGATAGTGATACGGGCAGTCGGGCAGTCCCTATATTTCAATCTGTGGCCTTTAATTTTGAGTCTGATGATGAGGCCGCCTCGCGATTTGATATGGCACGCGCTGGTTACGCTTATTCGCGAATCGCAAATCCTACTGTCGCCGTGCTAGAGGAACGCTTGGCTATGCTCGAGGGCGGCATCGGGGCTGTAGCGACTGCTAGCGGCATGGCTGCTATCCACTTGGCTATTACAACTATAGCCGGTGCAGGATCACATTTGGTCGCTTCTAGTTCTTTGTATGGCGGTACGCATAATCTGTTGACCTATACACTGCCTAGGTTTGGTATTGAAACGACGTTTGTAGATCCCAGAGATCCTGATGCATTTGAATCAGCAATCAGGGATGAAACAGTTTTGATCTTCACCGAAACTATTGCTAACCCGGGTTGTGAAGTAGCGAATATTCCGAAACTTGCGGATGTAGCGCAGCGTGCTGGTTTACCATTAGTTGTAGACTCCACTCTTTCCACGCCTCACTTACTCCAGCCTATTTCATTTGGTGCTGACATCGTGGTGCACTCATTGACCAAATTTATCGGTGGACATGGCACTACTTTAGGAGGAATTGTGGTTGATGGCGGTAACTTTGATTGGGCTAATTCTTCTCGGGAGTTTCCTACTCTATGTGAACCTTACGCTGGATTTGGGGGAGTAAATTTTTCTGAAGAGTTTGGTTTGAGCGCATTTATCGTGCGAGCGCGTCGTGAAGGACTGCGCGACTTTGGAGCGTGTCTTAGCGCGACAAGTGCTTTCCAATTATTGCAAGGCGTGGAGACTCTTGGGATTCGGATGGACAAGCACTGCAGAAATTGTGAGCAAATAGCTACCTTTTTAGAAGGACATGACTCGGTGATTAGAGTAACACATCCCTCGGTCAGGACTCATTCTGACTATGATTTGGCGGCAAAGCTAATGCCCAGCGGATGCGGTGCTGTGATGAGTTTCGAGATATTAGGTGGGTACGATGCAGCAAAAAAATTCATAGAAGGTTTAGACTTGTTTTCGCATCTTGCAAATGTGGGCGACGCAAAGTCTTTAGTCATTCATCCCGCCAGTACCACCCATAGTAGGATGGATGCAGATGCTCTCGGTCGAGCAGGAATCTCGCCAGGTTTAATAAGGCTATCGATCGGAATAGAGGATATAGAGGATTTGATAGCCGATCTATCTAAGGCTCTCTATTTGGCGCATAAATAAGGGATTTACATGTATTTAAAGCTAGATGGCTATAAGATTTTTGCAGCAGGTGATGTGTCATCAGTGGCTGACAGTGAGTCCGTCATTTTGTTGCTCCATGGCGCCGGTATGGATCATACTTTTTGGACATATAACACGCGCTATTTTTTAAGCAAAGGCTTGTCAGTTATTGCGCTTGATCTTCCTGGTCATGGAAATTCAACAGGCCCGTTTTTAGAAACAATAAGTGAAATGGCCGATTGGGTGACTGCATGCTTAGACTTGCTTCAAGCTGAATCTGTTGCGCTGGCAGGACATAGTATGGGCGCATTAATCGCGCTTGAACTAGCTAGTCGAGAAAAAGAACGGATATCGCGCCTTGCGCTGTTAGGCGTCGGATTTCCTATGGAGGTGAGCCCTCCTTTATTAGAGGCTGCACGAAGTGACAGTCAAGCCGCGAGAGATATGGTTGTCCTGTTCGGTCACGGGCCTCGTGCTTATTTAGGTGGCAATACTATCGCGGGAATGAATATCATGGAAGGTGCCCTGCGTCTTCTCGAGCGATCTAACCCCGGGACGCTGTACAATGATTTGAATGCTTGTAATCAATATTCTAATGGGCTGAAGGCGGCAAAAAGTGTCAGTGCAGTCACCACTGTTATTTGTGGTGAGCAAGATAAAATGACTCCCGTTTCTGCTACCACGGAGATCTTAGAGCAAATTAGTGATGCGACTCTGGCAGTGATACCTTTTTCAGGGCACATGATGGTGAGTGAGTCACCAGAGTTGGCACATCGATACTTGGTTTCAGCCTTATCGCCCGATGTTTGATCCATGTGGGTAGGATCGTCGAATAATCATACCGTTCCCCAACTGAGTATTGAAGGGCACCTTTACGTAGGAATAATCATGCTGGCTTTTTGTGGGCTGGCCACACAAAAACTAGTTCACTATCCATTCGGATTTATGGCCGTAGCCGGAGTTTTTTTATTTACCTTGGGTCGTTTAAGCCAGCCCCATGCCGTAAAATTTTTGTTGCCGTTTTTGTTTACACTAGTTTGGTTGCCTATGTGCCTCGCGACAATAAATGCGGTTGCTATGAAGCACTCCCTTTCAACGACTTTAGAATATCTACATTTTTTACCAGCCGCTTACTTTATAATGTATGCATGTTCGCGTCCCGGGGTTTATTTTTGGCTTGAAAAATGGTTCTTGTGGCTAATTATATTCATTATCTTCGACGCGTTGTTTCAGTTTTTTAGTGGTTATAATTTATTAGGATATCCTTATCTGGGCGATCATAAGGCGGCTGGAGACGCAGTTTTGACGGGATTTTTCTATCCTAAAGAGAGACTTGCATTAATTCTGTCAGTGCTATTTCCGATAGTATTTCACTATATTAAGGGAGCACGATTAAAAATATTTCCGTATGTAATACTTTTGCCCTCTTATTTTTTTGTCATACTGATGACCTTTAAAAGAAGTGCGTGGATAATGTTAGCGACAGGTGTGGCTTACTTACTGATATTTTTCGTTTTAAAGCGGGGGGTGCTAAAAAGTCTTTTATCTATTAGAGTGATGTTCATTCTATTATTTACAGTTTCTGCAGTGGTATTATCTAGCTCTATCCTATCCGATCGGTTGTCTAAAAATTTGGGATTTTTCTCGGGAGATTTAGAGCAGGTTGATGTCGCTTCAAACTATAGGGTTTCTCTTTGGAAAACAGGTTACATGATGTTCAAGGATAGGCCGCTCTTGGGCCTTGGTCCTAGGGGTTTCCGACATGTATATGAAGAATACTCGGAGGCTGATAATTTTTGGATTCAAGATGGTCGCCGGGGTCAAACTCATCCGCACTCGAATATAGTTGAGGTTTTCGTCGAAACTGGGGTCGTGGGTTTTCTAGGATATTTACTGTTGTACGGATATTTTATTTTCCGGTTTTTTAGTGAGGAATTCTTTACGAGCTCACTAGCTTGGTCGCTCACGGTTTTGATTGTGTGGTGCCCTTTAAACACACACCTCGCTTTCTATGGTTCCTACTGGTCCAGTTTTGCTTGGATGCTGGTAGCGATCAGTTTGGCGAGTTCCCAGTTTCGGGTTAGAGATTAACGTCAGAATAAGTTTTGACTATTGGGTTTTTCCCGCCAGGAATAACCTTTCTCTTCTTTGCTGATTTGTTAAGTTCTTAACTTGTTCTACCGCGAGATAAACCTTCGATAGATCGCCGTCGTACTCCGCGATCAGCTGCCTAAAGTTAGGTACTAACTGGTGGTAGGCCCCGAAAGCCATTAATTTGGGATTATTCCAGGACTCATACATGTAATCGTCGTAAGGACTATCTGTTTCCCAACTATCTTTTAGGACCTCGTAATCAGTTCGTAGCTTTTTAAAATAATCTTTCTTTAACACACTCTTTTCTTGGAGTGTTTTTCGCGAACTATAGAGCCTCTCAATATTACGCTGTAAGTTAATAATCATCGTGGTTAGTTCCTTTTCCTTTCTTTGCTCGTCACCCCTTTTTTGTGATGGTGTTTTAGTGAGTCCGAGCCATCTTCTTACACCCTCTTGCGCGATGGCGGTGGCAAAACTTTCATTGAACACTGCGTCATTTTTGATATAGATTTTTTGATGTACCAGTTCGTGGAATATTAGTTCGGCAAGAGATTCATCGCTTCTATTTATCACGGTACTGAGTAACGGATCATTGAACCAGCCTAGCGTAGAATAGGCGCCGATTCCCGCCAAATAGACTTCAAAACCATCTTTGGCTAATTTTCTAGAATATTTCTCAGCGGCGTTTTTCGAATAAAATCCTCTGTAAGGAACGCAGCCGGCTACTAAGAAGCACGTATTTTTTGGGGCTAGAGAAAATGGGGTTGTCGCGAACACATTCCAAACCACGAATTGTCTATTTAATTTCGAGTAGGAGTGAAAACTCCCGTTAGATGGTAGCAGTAATTGTTCTTCGGCAAAGTCACGAACATCTATTACTAGATTAATTTTTTTTTGCTCAATTTTGGTTAGGGAAGCCATATTTAGATCTTTCATTGGGGTCGTATTCCTGAGAACTTCCACGTGACCTCTTACCGCTTG
>CAJWTO010000014.1 GCA_913047675.1 uncultured Pseudomonadota bacterium
AATTTTTGAAACCTGTATGTGGTGTGTAGCCATGAATAGAAGGTTTTTCTGAGTCCCAGTTGCGTAAAAGCAGCACTTCGTTATTTTGCATGTCAGGATAGTAATACCATTCATGCTGCTGATTGTACTTGAGAGAGTATATCTGTCCGCTGTGACGAGGAGTTTTTAAGTCGGATTCACCAAAGTGATGAATATCTGTCTTTACGAGATCGCGATCATCGACGCTATTAGCCGAGCATATTGCGAGGGGAAAATCTTGAGCAGGCCCTATAATAGGTCTCCATACGTTTACTAGTGCTAATCTATTATTTTGATAATGGGTCTTTTGTACGTTTTCCAGAATTTCTCGGCTACGTTTTGGTCCCGATTGCTCAGTGTAGTCAACATGAGCTGCTGCGACTGGGGTGCGTACCTCAGCTTGTCCTGCTTTAGCTCGTACCTTACTTCTCTGATTATAATCGAAAATAATGACGTCCTTTGCATGCAACTGGCTTTTTAAAAGCGAAATTATTTCTGAGTAATACTGCCCCGTGATTTGATTAGAATCATAGAAATCCGTTACCGATGACTTATGCCTCACAATGGAAAAACCCTCGTCGTCAATAGAAGGGATTTTGTGCAGGTGCCTAGCATCTTTAATAGACATGGGTTGGTACTTAGTCTGCGGCCTCACGATTTTTTTACCGCTGCTTAGAGGATAAACGAGGTGCTCCGCTTCCAGGCCGTTCACATCTATATACGCTATATCACCAACAACATCTTGTGAGGGGTTCGTCATTTTCGTTCTTCCTATTGTATCTTTATGTGTTTATATAGTCTTATAAATACATAAAACAGTATCAAAACATTACAGCCTATGCCTATTTTCAAGTCAATGCGGTAAATTCTGAGATTCCAAAGATAATAGATCCTTTAAATCTAGTATTGATTTTATTTCATAGGTTGGTTTTGGCATATCTAGATTTAAAGTCTTGCCTTTAGGGTTTACCCAGGCTGTATCTAGCCCAAATTCGGATGCTCCCAAGATATCATCCGTAGTTGAGTCGCCGATAAAAAGTATATTTTCTTTGTCTTCTCGGATCCTTTGGAATGCTAAATTAAATATTTTTCTGTCAGGCTTTCTCCAACCAAATTCTTCTGAAATGATGATCTGCTGAAAATAATTAGCCACACCGTCTCTGGCCAAGATACTTTTTGCCGATTCGGCATGATCAAAATTGGAAACAATCCCTAGCTTAAACATAGTTCTGAGTGTATTTAACAGTTGTTGATGCTCCTCGGGTACAAAAGCTGCGCTCATCAGGAGTTGCATATGTTTTTGTGAAAGATTATGTGCCAGATTACTAAGACTTGTTTTAGATTGAATATCTAATTTTTTTAATACACGAAAGAACCGCCTGTGAGAAGAAACTTCTTTTTTATTTCTGCTTTTTTCCTCAGCCAGTTCGAGATTGATAGCATTGAATGCAATTTGGAAGTCGTCAAGATTTAGATCCGGTAGTTGAGAGGAAAGAACTAATTTGAGCTCTCCTAATGTCGAATATTCTTTCTTGCCGTCGATTGTGTAAATGGGGATCTTATTCGAGTCCCACAAAGCTACCGTATTAAATAGATCAAACAAAAGACAAGTATATTTTTTTTTCATTTGTGGAACGACTAGGTGACTTAATATTGAAAGTACTACTTCAGAAAAGAACGCACAATTTCATTAAATTTTTCCGGTTTCTCAAGCATAGCGAAATGCCCAGTTTCTGGCATCATGATTAACTTAGAATTTGGAATTTTTTTCGACAGTTCTTCTATATGTGCGGGGTATATAGCTTCTTCTTGCTGTCCCCCAAGCACAAGCGTTGGCACAGTTATGTTTTGAAGCTCTAAATCCGAGAAATTTGGCTCATTCGCCCACATTTTAGTGATACTCTTCAGGAATTCCGACCATCGATTTGGTTCAGGCGACATCGCGAGGTAGTCGGCGTTAGCGCGGGTCAGAAATTCACGGAATCTCGAGTTTTCGGTAACATTCGGTTTAACTCCACTTGGGTGGGAATTCGCGCCAAATGCGATAATTTTCTTGAGACGCTTGGGTTGTCTTATAGCCAATTCCAGGGCAATAATACCCCCATCACTCCAGCCTAAGATATTAGTAGATTGTATGTTGAGTTTGTCTAGGAGCATTAAAAAATCGTTGGCTAAAAGTTTGTAACTGATCGGCTTATCGGACAGTGAGGAACGACCGTGACCTCTGCTATCCACTGCTATCACTAAATAATCTCGGGCCAGATCATCTATTTGAGCGCTCCAATATCCCGCGTGACTTAGTCCCCCATGTATGAGAAGGATGGGCTCGCCTCCACCATGCACCTCATAGTAAAGGCTAACGTCATCAACTTTTGCGAACGTCATCGCTTTGATTGGGGGTTCGTCAGGATAGGCACTGATTATTGTGCTTAAAAATAGGCAAGTACATAAAATCGACGTAACAACTGAATGTTTGAAAACTTGGGGGAGAATCACGCGATAGCTCAGATTTAAACACGTGATAAATGTTCCTGCTCGACTGATATTTAGAAAATTACCCATATTCCGAGATTTTATCCTGTAACTACGTTCTGTTTTCTGTTAAATGTAATATATATTATTAGTGAACAAATTAATTACTCGGTTTGTAAGTTATTTTCTGATGGCTAGTAAACCGACACGTATTTCTAGGGGGCTGACAAAATGGCTACTGTGATGAATTCCGAGTTGGATATCAAATCTCAAGTGAGTGCTGATGAATGGAAAATTAGAGTCGATTTAGCCGCGGCTTATCATTTGGTCGAGCACTACGGCTGGACTGATATGATTTTCACTCATCTTTCAGCACGCGTTCCAGGTCCTGATGATCATTTTCTGATAAATCCTTATGGCCTCATGTTCGATGAAATCACGGCGTCGAATTTAGTAAAAGTAGACCTAGACGGTAACATAGTTTTGTCTAGCGGTTATGACATCAATCCTGCTGGATTTTGTATTCATAGTGCTATTCATATGGCCAGGCATGATGCTCAAGCGGTTATGCATCTCCATAGCGATGACGGGGCTGCGGTATCGGCTATGGATGAAGGACTACTTCCTCTTACGCAGACTGCCATGGTTCTGCTTCCTCAGGTGGCCTATCATGACTATGAAGGGGTTGCACTAGATCTGAGCGAGCGTGAGCGCCTTATACGGGATATAGGAGATAAAAAGATCTTGATGCTCCGTAATCATGGGACGCTCGCGGTGGGCGAAACGGTTTCAAGTTGCTTTTTGCTGATGTACCTTTTGGAGAGATCCTGTTCGATGCAAGTGCGAGCGATGAGTAGTCAAAAGTTAAGGATGCCATCCGAAGACGCTATGAATACATCTGCTTCCCAAGGGAATCGATTGATCGAATCGGATGGTCTTCATACGTTGGCATGGCCCGCTTTGTTGCGATTACTTGATCGCAAAGGCAGTAACTTTCGAGAATAGCTTCCTCAGATACCTAATCGGCGAAGTGCTTGTTTGGTCATGTAGTTTTTGACAATATTTTCGTCAGGATCAAGTGCTGATTCCCAGTTACCCTTACATTCTTTCGCATGATGGAAACGTGTTACATTGTTTTTTTGAACATCGTGGCTTATAGCCCACGCCCAACTCCACTCTGGTCTCCCATCTTTGGCATTTATGGACTGGGATCCGGAGACTAATTGGCCACCGCCTCCTTCTAGGCCCTTCCAAACTTCTCCATTTCGATCGTAAGTTATACTCATTCCACCGCCCATACTTCTAGCGTCCATATATATGCGCCTCTTACTTACAGGCGCATTCGGATAGCCAATTGGTTCTCCCTCAAAAACAATGACCTCAGGTGCTAGAGATTTACCTACGTCAAAATAGGTCTCATTTTTCGCTCCACCCACTAAATTTGGCCTCCAGTTATCGTTTTCAGGAGTCCATTGAGAATGGGATGAAGTGAGCATCGGGCCTCGATGAACAATCTTAAAATTACCCCAGGTGAGCATCGGATCACCAGACGCCCACGCGTCCGATAGATAGAGATTCATTCCTGGCATATATGCTTCAAATCTCTGATTAGATGGAAATCTTCTTACTCTTTTCAAATTGGGGAGATAACCAAACAGCGCGGGAATTTCTTTTTGGTTATATTTCCATTTACTCAAGAATGCGTGCCCTTTGACATCTTGGGTGTGAGTAAACCAAATAGTTTGCAATCTCAGCAGATCTTCATATCCTTTGAGGTAAGGGCTGGGGGCATCCGGATGTACTAGCCCTGCACATTGTTGCTCGGCCCATACCCAATCGTACTCAAATTGTACTTCTCCGTCCGGGTTTACTGTTTTGGCAGGTGTGGCATAAATGCATTTATCATGTCGTCCCCAACTCAATGTGATATTGGCGATGGCTTCATTTCCCGTTTTTGGTTCCGGAAAGGGAAGCCCGCCTATCCATGGTTTACCGGCCTTAGTATAAACATTGCCATCAGCACCAAACTTAGCTTGTCCTTGGTTCTTAATACTGGCGTCAAGGAAGTAGGGAGGAAACATTGTTTCGGCACTGTGCTCCGATGCCTGTATGTGAAATGTTCGTCCGTCTTGCATGACTTGTTGAAACGTAATCGGGTCTAAAAGATCCTGAACTAAAAACACATTGTCTTTATTAATTGTGTCTCCAACCTTCACTTGACCACGCGTAAAAGTCTCAATGTCTAAAAGCTCGTCAGGGTACGCTTGTTTAGTATCAGCAGACGCACTGATACTTGGCCACAACGAGGCAAGTAGTCCTCCGGAGACTCCACCCGACGATGTTTTTTCCAGAAATGCTCGACGACTATAATCGAAGTCATATTTTTTTATTCGCATGTTTTAGATCCTGATGCTACATATATAGTTAACATACGCAAATTAGGACAACTTTGTCCAATTCTAGACCACTTTTTGTTCATTTTAGTTGTTTATCCGTACCTCGCTCCATCAAAATATCTAGGAAAATTATTGATATAATATGGGAAATTAAAAATACTATATTGTTTTCAATATCTTATGCTGGCATGTCAGTATGCTTATCATTATGAAATGATGTATTTTTCTTTGCTCTGTCGCGGAAGCCATGTTGATTTATTTAAAGATAAGTTAGGTTCAGCCCAACTATATAGTTTAAAAAAACCACAATTTATCTTTTTGGTAGATGGTACTGTTTTCAGATTGTTCTAGGTTCTAAAGTTATTCTTGCAACAAAGGTGTCGGATGCGTTAATTTGATCACATGGAAGCAGTAAAAAGAGTATTTATCGCGATAAACTATTTGGTCAGTCCTTTATGGATATTGTTTTGGCTGGGTGGTAACGGTGTTGATCTAGAACCCGTCTCAAGTTTGTCGGGCGCGCTCGATCATTTAACATTTTTGTCTATAATAGTTGCTCCGCCTTTAGTGATACACAGGCTTGCCGATTATCTATTTGATGGGTTCAGATAAATTGTGCCTCATCCCTTCGCTATAATGTTGTAGTTTTTCATGCTCACTAAGTGACTTCTGAGCCACATACCCAACTGGGTGGCCGGTCGGATAAGAGGTACATCCCCATTTTTATCGAAATAGTATGAGCGAGAACGCGAACAGTCTCCGTGAAAGACTAATTGATTTTTTCGCCGTTTAAGAATTTTGTTGAAATCGATTTCCAGAGATTTTCGGGTCACTTCGATGTAATTGGCATTTCTTTTTCTTGCAGTGCGAAGACACCGGCTTAGATGACGTACTTGGGTATCTATCATTCCAAACCACGATGCGCTGGCAGCAGAGTAGGGGCCAAATATCATGAAATAGTTAGGGAAATTTGGGACCGAGATCCCCTGGAAAGACGTGAATCGATTTTGCTGCCAGTATGCTCCCAATTCTATTCCCTTTAAACCAAAGGTTTTAAACGATGGTACTATATTTTCGTCAAATACACTGAAGCCGGTCGCGCAAATGAGTGCATCGAGTTGTATTGAATGACCATCATGAGTTTGAACACTATTTCCCTGAATGCGACTAATTGGGTCGGTAACAAGATCAACATTGGGCTCATTGAATACAGGAAAGTACACGTTAGAGAAACTTGGTCTCTTACAAAAAAAGTCGTACTGAGGAGTTAATTTCTCCTGAGTTGTAGGGTCCTCAACCTGCTTTCGAATATGGGAAATCCCGAGTTTTTTTAGCCATTGGAATAGCCATGGAAACTGGCGGTTATGAGAGAAGCCAATCCCGAATAATATTTCATTGAAAAAATGTGTAATTAGTCTGAGTACTTTTTGAGTAAAAGGAAGAACACGAAATAATTTTTTTATACGCTCACTGAATATAATGTCTGGTTTGGGCAATAGCCAGATAGGAGTTCTTTGAAACACACTAAGATGCTCTACAATAGGCACTATTTCAGGTATCACTTGAATTGCGGTGGCCCCAGTACCAATAACCCCCACTCGCTTATCGCTTAAGTCATATTCGTGCTCCCAAGCTCCCGTGTGCATGATATGACCTGAAAAAGTTTCTATACCATCAATGTCGGGGAGTTTCGGCGGGCCAAATAAGCCAGTAGCACTAACTAAGTACCGAGAGGTATAAATCTCACCATTGGTGAGTTTAGTCACCCAAAGGTTGTCCTCTTCATTATAAGATGACGACTCGACGCTCTTTGAAAACTCTATGTGATCGCGAATCTTGAATTTTTCCGCACACTCATCGGCGTATTTCTTAACTTCCGAACCAGGGGCGTAAAGACGCGACCAGTCGTGCTTGGGGAAAAAACCATAAGAATATGAGGTAGATGCCACATCTACCGTTAGTCCAGGGTAGGTATTGTCTCGCCATGTTCCTCCTAGATCGTCTGCTTTCTCTAGGACGACGAAATTATCTACACCAATTCTTTTGAGTTCGATAGCAGCCCCGAGTCCGGAGAAGCCTGATCCGACAATAACGATTTCTGTTTCTCTTGAGGCTGTCATTTTTAGAGATTTTTTTCTATATGCATTCGAGATTTTACGCTAGACTCATTTTAGCATAAAAATAATCTCTGGATAAATGTTATGACCGAGTTTGAATCGTCTAATTTGTTCGCCTACTATCTTAGTATCAATATAACTTTTTTTATGTCCTTTATTTCGGCAACCTCTGCTTTGTTGGTCGCGGCGTATTTTTCTGGGCGCGTGATCCCTTCAAGATTAGCTGCTGTAGTCATTTTTGTTTATGTTTCAACTTCTATCTTTTTGATTGGTGGATTTCAGCGAACCTCAAAAGTTATCGAAGATGTTAGAGCTGAACTTCCGGATTGGCATACGGCATCGTCAGAGCCATTGTGGGTGCTACCCACTATTACGGGAATAGGCACTGTCACGATGATATTTATTGCTATAGCGGCGTGCTGGTATTTCCAGTACGCAAGAAAAGTTCAGATATTAAAATCTGTAGATTAAACCTCCCAAGATAGGATGCTATTCCCTTAAATATTTTGTCCTGCTACCCAACCTGACGACCAAGCCCATTGAAAATTATGGCCTCCCAGATGTCCAGTGACATCGAGAACTTCTCCTACAAAATACAATCCTGGCTGTAAATTAGATTCCATTGTTTTTGAGGATAATTCGCGAGTATTTACTCCGCCCACCGTAACTTCAGCTGTTCGATATCCCTCGGTCCCAGTAGGAGTAACCTGCCAATGATTTATTCTGTCACCTAGCGTTTGTAACTCGGTGTTTGAAATATTGGCTAGCGATCCGGAAATATTTGTTTCTGAGCAAATTTCCTTTACTAGTCGTTTGGGAAGGATATCGGACAATATGGTTTGGATATTCTGTGAATTTTGCGTGCTCTTTTTTTCTCTAAGAAATTTTTCGATATTGTATTCGGGAAGCAGATCTATATTGAGTGACTTCGCTTCCTGCCAATAAGATGATATTTGCAGGATAACTGGACCGCTAAGACCACGATGTGTGAATAATAGCCCTTCTCGAAAACTAGTTTTCTCAAAAGTAACTTCCGCACATAAACTTAATCCGCTTAGGTGCTTACAATGGTCGAGCAGATTATTTTCAAATGTCAGAGGAACTAATCCTGGACGCGGTTTAATTATTCTGTGGTTAAATGATTGAGCAATTGCATACCCAAATTTAGTAGCTCCGATTTTGGGTATCGATAAGCCGCCACTTGCGATTACTAGCGCCTGACTCGTTATCTTTTTATCGGTAGTTGTAATCTTAAATCCTGACTCGACTTTTTTTACGTCAATGATTTTTTCGGCCAAGGAGATATCTACTTTGTATTTGCTCGCAAGATCCTTGAGAAGCACGAGTATATCTTTTGCGCTCCGATCGCAAAATAGTTGGCCCAGCTTTTTTTCATGATACGGTATATTTTGGGATTCAATCAGATCTATAAAGTCTCTCTTAGTATATTGGTTTAACGCGGATATACAGAATCTTGGGTTTGAGGAAATAAAGTTATCGGGGCCACAGTGTGTGTTGGTGAAATTACATTTGCCACCACCAGATATCCTGATTTTTTCACCAAATTTTTTAGAGTGGTCGATGAGCATAACCTTTCGACCCCGCTTCGCCGCCGCTATAGCGCACATGGACCCTGCCGCGCCCGCGCCTATAATCACCGCGTCATAGCTGAGGTTAAGCATGCGTTGAAGATAAAGATGAAATTATTTTACAACGCACGACTATCAATAAAGAATTTGCAATCGCTCACTTCGCTATCGTCTTGGTGTTACTTAGCAGGTTTATTTTATGAATTAACTTAGATGACAGGAGCCAAACGCGCTGGAACCTGTTTGTGTCTTGGCGTTCCTGCGAGAAAATCCCTGTCAGAAGCTGCGGTTAAATCATTTGTCGCTGTTCCCGTTCTCACTAATCCCTTTGAATCAGTCATGCTATCGAGTCCAAATCCATTTGGGAGGGATATATGTCCAGGCAGCATTCTCTCAGAGATTTCTACTAGCACCTGTACTGATCCACTAGGGGTACTCAACAATGTACTATCGCCAGTCTCTATATTTAGGTTGCTTGCGTCATCAGGTGATATTCTGAGAGATCCTCCTACGTCCTTTTTACGCCATTCTTTACCTCTGAGAATTGTATTTGCGGTATATGGCCGACGTTCTCCCGCGGATAAAACCAGTGGGAAATCTTTGTTTGTGATGTTGATAGGGCCTTCCGATAGCCGTTCAATTTCTGGTATTAAAATAGGAATATGTGCATTTATTTTCCCATCAGATGTCCTGATTCGATCCCAGGAACTGGTCTCGTCATCAATCGAAAAAGTTACCCCGCGAGGGCTAGCTACTATTTTCTCAAAAAGAGCTACCCCTAAAGCGGCGCTAGTTTCGCCTGTGATCCCCGCGCGTCTAATAGATTCACTTTCGTGATCAGCTACATATTGTGTGACTTGAAGGAGGGAGGCTGCTGTTTCACACCCTTCTGGCAGAGTGTCGCAAAGCGCTCGGTAAAGGATAACTGGCGCCAACCGATTTAAACTCGGGTTTTCCCGGCAAAAATTACTGAAATGGGTTGCGAAATTTACTAATCCCTCTTTTTTAACTACGGTCTTCAACGCAGTAATTTCCGTGGGGATCTCAACAATTTTTTCGACTAGTCGGGCGTGGATTTCGGCTTCGGTCAGTACGTCAGCATCTACGGGCGGTTTTACAATTGGTCTTCTCAAATGGAAGTAGTTTTTCGGATATTCGAAATTAAAAAACGTTGCTTCAGCTTTTTCGTATTGAGTTTTACAGGGTAATATGTAATCTGCTTGACGCGCGGTTTCGGTCATAGCCACATCGACTACCACTGACAGCTCTAAGGCCCTCATGGCCTCTGAAAAGCTTTTCGAGTCAGCTAATGAGTGCGCGGGATTTGCACTTTCAATCAGCATAGCTCTATAGCGGTCAGGGTGATCGCTTAGAATCTCTTCGGCAATGACGTTGCAGGGTACCATCCCACCTAGCAGCGGCACGCCAAGTACAGGCGAACGCTTCGATAGGCTTGGATTACTGCTCATCAAGGGGCGCAGTGTATTAGCAATATATTGAGACCCCTTCTGTCCAAAGCTTCCGGTGAACAGCCAGCATAGTCGGTGTAAATAGCTGACCAGAGTAGAGTTCTGGCTCATTTGAACGCCAAGATCTTCAAACCAAGAAGTCTTCGCGGAGCGTGAAAGTATATCGGCGAGTTCTTGAAGTTTTTCTCGTTCCACACCCGCCCACGCGCAGTATTGATCAATATTGATAGAACTAAATAAACTCTTAATCTCTTCGTATGCCGATACGCGCTCTGCCATCCACTCTTTTTTGTAAGATTGACTTTCTAGCATTATGCCGATCAGCGCAGAAAGAACCCACGCGTCAGTGCCAGGTTTTAGCCTTATATGAATATCCGCTATATCAGCTGTTTCTGAGACGCGCGGATCAAAGACCACTAGTTTTCTGTCAGGATCTTTCGCTATTTCACGCAAGGTTACCCGGCCTCGTTGTAAGCCATGGGAATGCCATGGGTTTTTCCCCAAAAATACGGCCACGTCGCAGTTCTCAAAGTCACCTCGCTGGGCATAGGCCCCAAACATTGATGCTGATACCCAACCTTCGCCAGTTTTCTCTTGTGCTAGCGCGTTCGAGCGGTACCGACCACCTAGTGCTCCAATAGTACTCATCCCATAAGATGCGGGCAGGTGATTACCTTGACCCCCACCTCCATAATAAAATATTTTGTCTCCACCAAAGGTATCTCGGACTTCTATAAACTTAGCTGCGATTTCGCTAATGGCATCATCCCAGCTTATTTTCTCGAAGCCGCCTGATGCAGTCCTTTTTAGGGGATGTTTCAGGCGATCAGTGTTATTTTGGTAGTAATTAATTCGGGACGCTTTCTGACACACATACCCACCGGAAGCAGGATGTTCATTGTCTCCGCGTATCTTCTCGATTACTTCACCGTTGTCGCTCACTTTTGCTTCTATACCACAATTATTTTCACACAGATTACACGCGGTAGGTTTCCACTGATCCATTTTTTCTCCCTTGTGACTTTTTGATAGTCCTAGTCTATATCAAACTCAAAGCGACTGCTTTCTCAGTCTATAGTTTTGCACGACTCTTAAATTAGCATTAGTTCTACAATTTCATCAATTGATTTGTACACAGGTATGTCATCCCAGTTTTGTCTATCCCCGTAGCCATACTTTGCTTTTACAAAGTTTAATTTGTTATTTTTAGCAGCATACCCATCCGTTAAAGTATCCCCAACAAAAAATGATTTTTTGAATAAAGGATACTGTTGAAGCATACGGCTTACCATATCTGATTTAGTTTTGTCGCTTGCAAATTGGTCAATACACGCAACAAATTCAAAGAAGGTTTCCCATTTATAATATTTCAATAGTGCTTTTGTAGGACCCGATCGTTTGTTAGTGGCAATAGCCATTTTGTCACCACGTCCGTGTAGAAATTTTATCACTCGATCGGCTTGCGGATAAGTCAGTGTCTCAAAGACGGTATTCGAGTCGTATTCACACTGAAAGTTTTGTTTAAATTCATCTAGGAGCGGTAGATGTGAATCACCTAAGATTTCACGACTCGATTCATCTAAAGTCGGTCCAATTAGGATAGTTTGCGCACGATTGACTTGGGATGGAGCTAATTTACTAGTGACTGAAACATAGCACTTTCTAATTGCAGACTCAGAGTCCACAAGTGTTCCGTCAAAGTCAAACATCCAAAATTTATTTGAGCGACTTTTCATACCTAATTTCCATTATTCTAATATCGATTAGAGAGATAAAGTTATTTCCTAAAATACTTACTCTAAAATTATAACTATTTTATTATGAAAAACTAACGAAGGGCGTGTAATTGAGGCCAAGTAATTAATTGCTTTGACAGAATTATCTGGGTGAGCAATAGTAATTCACTGGGTAAAAATTAGATGCAAATGTGAGTAACCAAGGAAAGTTAATGGACCCAATTAGTAAGATACCGATGGAACTGCGCCAGTCAGGTGAGGCGGCCGTAAAATGGCTGAATGAGAAGAACAATAATTCCTTCTACCTGACCGGTATCGTCGATTATGAATCCGCGCTAAACACTAAGACTGGCCAAGACTACGAGTTCGGTCTGGTACTTTGTAATGGTGAGGTTTGTGTTCGAGAGCAGGTTAAGGTCTCCCTGCAGAAAGATGGCTACACATTCAATCTCGTAGATAGCGCGACTCCTGATATCCCTCCTTTGCTAGATCCCCCAGAAGAGATACGTTCCACTTGGCTCACAAATATTTTACAAAAGCATGAGTTTATTGTTTTGCTTTTCTATCGTGGACTTTGGTGACCGCCTTGTCGCTTCGAGTTACGAAGTTATGACGAAACGGGAGTGGTGGCAGAGATTCGTGCAGCAGGAGGCGAGGTATATGGTATTACTAGTGAGCCGAATTCTCTTGCTATAGAGGCGGAAGATGCCTGGAATATGACTATCCCTGTAGTTGGCGATCCGCACCACGAGATCAGGAGAGATCTAAAAGATCGCGGTTGGATCGATATCTTTTATAATTCTGATTGCGGTCATTTAAGAGCCCGCGATTGGGTTAGTCACCCTAAAGGTTACTATCAGCCTGCAGTAGTTGCCATAGATAAAAGTCAAAGAGTGCTCTATAAATGGAGGTGTGTTCCTAAGTACAGTAATATGAGCGGTGCCGGTGCCCGCCCAGAGCCACGCTATGTTTGGAAGAAAATTAATCAGGCTGTCGCGACTTTTTCTGAAGAAAACGCTTGTTATGATGAAAAACCTTTTATGGGCTCTGAAGAGCTATCCTGGTTTAAGTTTTTACTTGTTATGGTCGGACATGGATGGTTTATACGACCGAAGGCGTTCCCACTACTTCGAGATGGCGGCAAGGATAAGGTTTCTCCTAAAGACGCTATGAGGCGTTGGCAGTTCTTTTTGATGGCTTGGGTTTTAGCTTTAGTTGTGTTCCCGGTAAAGTGGGTCGCAGTTGTAACGGCTTTGTGGATGATTTTGCTATTACCTGGTCTGCGTGAGATCCATCGTCAGTTTCAGAACGAATAAACTTATTGATTACTAGTGGCTTAATTACATCTGCGGTGGGAGAGAAGTTAAATTGGTGAGTGGTCTCTTTGGTCGGAAATATCTGAAAATGTCGGTCATTGTTGGCATGCTTCTACTATTTGCGGTTGGATGGTTCATAATTGACTCAAACTTTACGGATCAAAAGATCAGAATGTCAGGAGCCAGTAGCAACGAGTTAGACGGTACCGTCATCATGTGTCAGCTTTCGTCTCAGAGTGCGTATAGTCGGTTTTACTATAACTTTGTCGATGGGCTTGTGGAGACGGTCAAGCTTGCCGATGATTCAGGGCGGTTTCGAATATTTTATTGGGATGACCCTGTGAATTGGACGATGCCCGTGGTGTATGGAACAGACTATTTTGTGGCCTTGCCTTATTCCGTAACGAATAAAATTGTTGATATAAAAGAACTGATGAAAAATACGGATACAGAGATAGAGACAACCAGTAGTTCATTAGATTTGAATTCTATGGTTCTCAGAGTAACTAATGGCGATTCGACAATGTGCGAGGATAGCTCTGTACAAGCGAGAGATGCTGATATACGACGCAGTCGCAGTCTGGTCCGAGGAGCGGTACCGGCGAAAAGTAGCTAAGATACCCTTAGTTATTCGAACAGTCTATTCATAATCTCGGCTGTTATTTTGGTTAGTCACTACATCAACGAGCACTGCTACAATCAGATTTAATATTGTAATTGATCCCAATGCAATAAATGAAAAAAAGTAGATCCAGGCCCACCAGTACAATTGTTGCAGCGGGAGCATAACTTGCTCCCAGCTAGATAGCGTTAATACCTGCACTAATGTGATCATGGCAATGCCGAGATCTCCCCATCTCACTGGATCGGTCTCGGAAAACAAAATTGAGCCAAAAGAAGCGTATATGTAAAGGATGATGAACAATAATAGCGTGACGTAGAATACCCGACCAACCGACAGCAAAAGGGCTTCAATTAATCGTTTTAATTCAGGAACCGCAGATATAAGCCGTAAAACTCGAAAAATTCTCAATAGTCTAAACAGAAGTACCGAAGAGTTCGGACCGATTGGAATTATCGAAACTAGAACGATAATAGTATCAAATATATTCCATCCACTTTTGAGGAAGTCAATTTTTCTAGGCTCTGCAATAAAGCGTACACAGATCTCTACGACGAAAAAAAGCGTGATGAAAATATCTGCTGCCTGAAGTAGAGTAATTAAAGACGGGCTGAGATCAAATGTTGAAGCGCCTACCATAAGCGCAGATAAGATGATCGCGCCAATAACTATTAGTTGAAATAGCTTATGTTCCTTGATCCTGAAGAAAAATTTTTTCGAGAAAATAGTGTATGACATGGTTAATTGCTAAGTCTATTTTGAACGGTACTATTGGACGGTAGCTGAAATATATTTAATTATAGTATAGCACTTTGGGTTGTTTGAACTTTAAATTTTTGCCGCAGCGTGGTGTAGGTATTCGGATTCAAGTCAAAGCTTCGAGGAAGCGAGTGCTGTCATCTGCAATAGCTGCTTTTTTTTGAGAGGGCATTCGGTCATAAGTTTTATACATCATGCTCACTCGATGATTTGATTTTAGTTTCTCCCTGTTACGCTCAAGGAAATCCCAGTATAGATAATTAAATGGGCAGGCTCTTTCTCCGGACTTTTCAGCAACCGAATAACTACAATTCTTACAGTAATTAGACATTTTTTTGATATAGTTGCCGCCTGCCGCGTAAGGTTTACTCGCCAAAGAACCGCCGTCAGCGAAAAGGCTCATGCCAGATACATTCGGTAGTTCTACCCACTCGTAGGCGTCTGCGTATACTATAAGGAACCATTCGTTGACTTGAACTGGATCCAAGCCTGCAATTAACGCAAAATTTCCGAGGATCATTAGTCGCTGTATATGATGCGCATACGCATTCTTCTTTGTTTCAGAAATGCACTGAGCTATACAATTCAACTCTGTGTTTCCCGTCCAGTAGAAGTCGGGAAGGTTACGTCGTGCATTCAAAAAGTTTCTACTCTCGTAGGAAGGCATTTCCGCCCAATATATTCCTCGCACATATTCCCGCCAGCCTAGTATCTGCCGGATAAAGCCTTCAACGGCATTGAGGGGGGCTTTCCCTGTCCTATAAGCCTTTTCAGCTAACCTAATACATTCTAGCGGCAGAAGTAATCCGCAGTTTAAATAGAAGCTAATATGTGAGTGGTACATCCATGGTTCCCCCTCAAGCATCGCATCTTGGTAGTCACCAAATTTCTGGAGGCGCTCATTTATAAAAAGTTTTAATGCTTTTAGGGCTTGAGCTCTAGTTACCGCAAAGTAGAACGGCTCAATGTCACCGAAATGTCCAGAAAAATTCTTTTCTATAAAAGCTTTTACTTCATTGGTGATTTCATCGGGCTCATTAAGATATGGTGTCGGTGGTGACAGTTCTTCTTTAGGTGGTTTACGATTTTCTTTATCGAAATTCCATTGGCCTCCGATCGGCTTATCTCCTTCCATTAGGATCGAGTATTTTTTACGTATTTGCCTATAAAATAGTTCCATACGGAGTTGCTTCCGATCGGTTGCCCAGTCTTTGAACTCCAGTTCTGAGCATAAAAATCGATCGTCATCTTTTAATTCAACGCTGATACCGAAATCGTTTTCCCATGTGAGGATATTTTGAAGTGTGTGATATTCATTTGGCCGAGTCACTACGAGACGGCGTATTTTATTTTTTTTTACTATGTGTCCTACTTGCTCTTTGAGAGTGCTAGAGGTGGGAATACTATCGAACTTTATGTAGCTAACTTGATAGCATTTTTGAGTGAGCTCATTTGCAAAATGACGCATTGCTGACAAAATAAATACCAATTTTTTACGATGGTGTTTCACCTTTAGGATCTCGTCCTTTGCTTCACATAGAAGGACGAGATCACTCGCACAGTCGCAGTCCTTTAGACTAGATATCGACGTTGATAATTGATCCGGAAGGATGAGTCGTAACGTTTTAATTTTGGAGATCCTGAAAAATTTTTTAAGCGTTTGTAGTTTTAATTATAGACTCATTTTCATGATCGCTAGTAGCTTATCTTTATAAAATAACTTTTGAAGTCTAGTGAAACTATCCACTTATATTTTGTAATTGTGTGGTGAGGCTGAAGGACATTTAATCCGTTGCATCGACCTTGACGTAATATTGGTTATGAGGAAAGACAATTTACCGACGAAAGTGTGTGTCATTTGCAGAAGGACTTTTACGTGGCGGAAAAAGTGGCGTAGAGATTGGATCGGGGTTAAATATTGCTCTGAGCGATGTCGCCGGGATAGTAAAAAAATTCGCTTGGGCTTGTAGGTCGTAGTGTTGACGTTTCTTATTTGACTGTAAGAAGTTCGTACCCGGGAAACCCTTCGGCAATTTCGTTGTAGCACGTTTCATTATAGCGTTTGAACCCTCCGCAATAGACCATGAAGACTCTCGGTTTCCCTGGAATGTTTGCTCCGGAATACCAGCTTTTCGTAGTAAGAGCGCCAGGTCGCAGTTTTGCGTAACGAAGAGTTTCTTCTCTCCAACGTTCTTGGGACTCGGGAAGGGGTTGGATGAGAGGGCGGCCATTACTTTCAAGCCAATCGATAGTGTCAAAAATAAAGTCAATCTGCTGTTCAGCAAGAGTAGCCATATTCGACAGTACAGATGGAGACATCGCGCTAGATGGTAGGAATAGATTGGGGAAACTATGCACCATTGTTCCTAGGTAATTTGATGGCCCGTCGGCCCAAGCTTCCGAGATTGATTTACCGTTGGTGCCACAAATATCTATCGCGAATAGTGGACCCGATATAGCATCAAAGCCGGTTGCGTACACGATGACATCCAAAGAGATGACATCTTTCGAAGTTTTTATACCGCCAGTAACAATCTGCTCGATTGGAGTTTCTGATAGTGAGACGAGATGAACATGTGGTAAGTTATAAGTCTGTAGATAGTTATTACTCATACACGGACGCTTCCCTCCGTAAGGATGATCCCACGGTACTAGGTGATTTGCCGTCCATTCGTCTTCAACTTGCTCAAGCATTTTTTTGCGTACGAAGTCTGATATGGCTGCGTTCGCCTCAAACAGGTAGGCGTCTCTAAAGGCTAGAGGGACATATTTCCCATCCCATGCTTTTTGTAGCGCGCGTTCTCGGCCAGCGTCATCCAGCTCGAGAAAACGCTCCGTGCCTATATCCAATGGCGTATGCCCTCCATATGTTTCACGGGCCGCTTGTCTGACCGCATGCGGGTTTTCTCTCAATCGAGCAACCAGATTGGGATCCATCGGTCCCGATCGTGTTGGAGTGACGTAGTTCGCCGTGCGCTGGAATACATGTACTTCGCTGGCGCTCTTAGCAATTTCGGGAATTGCTTGTACGCCTGACGACCCGGTACCGATAACTCCGACACGTCTCCCAGAGAAGTCGACCACTTCGTCTTTAGGCCAGCGCGATGTGAAGTAGACATCTCCCGAGAATGAGTTGACTCCTTCAATGTCAGGTGTTTTAGGCTCCGACAGGGCTCCTATTGCTAGGATTAAGTAACGACAAACAACTGTCTCTTCACCTGAAGTAGTAACTGACCAAAGACCATCTTCTAGACTATGGGTTGCTGACAGTACTTCGGTATTGAAAGCGATGTCATCCAGAACATTACATCGTTCTGCCACAAATTTTAGATAGCGCTGAATCTCTTCTTGGCCAGCACAGGCATCCGACCAACTCCAATCTCTCACAATACTCTCGTCGAAAAAATAGGCGTAGTTATAGCTTTCTACATCGCATCGTGCCCCTGGGTAGGCGTTCCAATACCAAGTGCCCCCGACATCGGAGGCGCGCTCGAATCCTCGTAAACTAAGACCTCGCTGTCGCGCTTGCCATAGCGCGTAAATTCCCGCAAAACCGGAGCCCACCACGATTACATCGCAATCGGGCCTTATGTCACAGGCTTGCCTTTTTGAAGTCACTTTCAATCCTCAGAAGATCAGATTTAGGGTTAATATCACGTCATTATAGAAGCTCGCAATTCAATCGGCTACCTGCCCACCAGTTAAAATCGAGACATGCCACGAGTATCGACAATAGACAGCCTATAATAGATTATTATGACCATATAATTTTAAATAAAATGGCCGCCGCCAGGAATATTTTACGCTTCGCGAATGTCTTGCCGTTGGTTTGGTAAAAAAAGAAAAAATAGCTGTAGTAATTTAATGAAAACAATATTTTTGTCTCTAATGCTTCTGGTGTCTCTGATCTCCTGTTCTAGTGAGCGAGAAATAAGAAGTTCTTTAGTACCTCAAATGAGTGTTCAAGAGTTGCGCAGCTTGCGTGATTCCGGAGAAATATACTTCTTGTTTGATGTGAGACAAGAGTGGGAGAGAGAAATCGCACGAATAGAGGGCTCACAGATCCTAGATGAAAAAGCGGCCAAGCTGATCAGTACTTTGAGTCCTGAATCGCTTATGGTTTTTCAGTGCCGTACCGGACGTAGAAGTCAGATAGCTGCGGCGCATTTTCAGACGCAGGGATTTACACGTGTATTCAATTTAAAAGGAGGTATAGATGCGTGGTCTATTGAGATAGATCCGACCGTGCCTAGGTATAAAAGTAAAAAACAAAAGAGTAAGAATTAACTTTTATTTATTTTGTTCGAAATATCAAGATATTTTTAATAAAATCGACCTTAATATTTAAACTAATAAACAGTTAATAATATTAGATTTTTTTAATAAAATTAAATATCCTTAAATAAATTAAAATATATATTTCGCTTACTTTGACGTACAATAATTAATAATAACTCCAGAAAAAATTTATCGGAGTGAGTAAGCACTTACGTTTATAGCCACTCATATCAGAAATCAGTTATAGATGATAGAGTTTTGTGTAAGCGTCACGTGGTCAGTTATGGATAGTGTTTACTGATTTTCAAATCTCCCATGATAAAATGTTTGGTAGAAGTTTTCGGATTTTGTTCAAAACGTGCTATCCGAATCCTGAAAATATGGCTACACTAGCGTCACTTTTTTGCGGTTGTGCGAAATGCGCAGCACAGTTTAGCAAGATGGAGGTCTGGGGTTCGTTAAGCAAATCCTGAAATACGCTTACATTGTGCTGAGATACCGAGCTTAAACTAAATTTGGATTTTATCGTAACGAGGGAGCTATGAGCTTTTATACTGCCTACTTAGAAGAAATAGAAAAACGAAAAGACGAGGGATTGAATCCCAAGCCGATTGAAGATGGTGCACTGGTTGCCGAGCTCATTGAGCAAATAAGAGATAGCCAGCACCAGCACAGAAATGACTCGCTTGAATTTTTTATATACAACACACTGCCTGGAACGACTAGCGCTGCTCGTGTTAAAGCTGAATTTTTAAAAGAGATTATCTTAGGTAGTTGTATCGTCGAGGAAATATCTTCCGAATTTGCCTTTGAGCTACTATCCCATATGAAGGGTGGTCCCTCTATTAAAGTTCTTTTAGATCTCGCGTTAGGAGATGATCCGTCGATCGCGCGATTATCGGGCGAGATTCTGAAAAGTCAGGTTTTTCTTTATGAGGCGGATACTGACCGACTTAAGACCGCATATGCCGAAGGTAATTCTATTGCTCGTGAGGTTGTTGAAAGTTATGCCAAGGCAGAATTTTTTACAGCCCTGCCTCAAATAGAAGATGAAATAAAAGTCGTGACCTATGTTGCTGCCGAGGGAGATATATCGACCGATTTATTGTCGCCAGGAAATCAAGCGCATTCTAGATCTGACCGAGAGCTCCATGGTAAGTGCATGATCTCTCAAGACGCTCAGTTGGAAATCCAGCAGCTACAAAAGCAGCATCCGGAAAAGAGAGTGATGTTGGTAGCTGAGAAAGGAACTATGGGTGTTGGATCCTCCAGGATGTCCGGCGTAAATAATGTTGCTTTGTGGACTGGCCAGCCCGCGAGTCCCTATATACCGTTCGTGAATATTGCCCCTGTTATCGCTGGCACCAATGGGATATCCCCTATATTTCTGACTACGGTTGGAGTGACTGGTGGTATAGGGATTGATTTGAAAAATTGGGTAAAAAAATTGGACTCAAGTGGGCAGACTGTTTTAGATCAAGAAGGTAACCCGATCCTCGAGCAAACCTACAAAGTCGATACTGGTACTGTGCTTACTATCAATACCAAGGATAAGAAGTTATATAACGAGGATGGTAGTAGGGCGCTCGTTGATATTAGTGAGTCTTTAACTCCTCAAAAAGTTGAGTTTATTAGAGCCAAAGGATCTTACGCGATAGTATTTGGCAAAAAATTACAGAGTTTTGCGAGCGAATTACTTGGTATAAAGCTAAAATCTGCCTTCGCTGCATCCAAGGAGATCACTAACGCGAATCAGGGTCTTACAGCTGTCGAGAAAATCTTTAATAGAAATGCGGTCGGCGTTGCTGCTGAAACACCCTTGCACGCTGGCTCAGACGTTAGAGTTCGCGTGAATATAGTGGGATCACAAGATACCACTGGGTTGATGACGTCTCAGGAGCTCGAAGCTATGGCCGCTACGGTAATATCTCCGACCGTTGATGGGGCGTATCAGTCTGGTTGCCACACGGCGTCGGTTTGGGACAAAAAAGCGCAAGCTAATACTCCCAAACTTATGAAATTCATGCATAATTTTGGTCTCATCACCGCTAGAGACCCTAAGGGTGTTTATCATTCGATGACTGACGTCATCCATAAAGTTCTGAACGATATAACAGTTGATGACCAAGCTATTATTATAGGGGGAGACTCGCATACTAGAATGTCAAAAGGAGTCGCCTTTGGTGCTGATTCGGGGACTGTTGCCCTTGCTTTGGCCACCGGCGAGGCTACGATGGTAATTCCAGAGTCGGTGAAAGTAACTTTTAAAGGAAGAATGAATGAGCATATGGATTTTCGTGACGTTGTTCACGCCACCCAAGCTCAGATGTTGAAACAATTTGGTGATAACGTTTTCCAAGGACGTGTTATAGAAGTTCACATCGGGACCTTGCTCGCTGATCAGGCTTTCACTTTCACGGATTGGAGCGCTGAAATGAAGGCAAAGGCTGCAATCTGTATTTCACACGACGATACTTTGATTGAGTCGCTAGAGATTGCTAAGAAGCGTATCCAGATCATGATTGATAAGGGTATGGATAATCAAAATCTGACTCTTAAAGGCTTAATCGCCATTGCTGAGAAAAGGATCTCGGAAATTTCTGATGGCGTGAAATCTGCGTTGTCTCCTGACTCGAACGCAAAATATTTTGCCGAAGTTGTTGTAGATCTAGAACAGATTGATGAGCCAATGATCGCAGATCCCGACGTAAATAATGTTGATGTATCTAAACGCTACACCCATGACACGATTAGGCCCATATCATTTTATGGCGCAGAGAAGAAAGTTGACTTAGGTTTTGTCGGATCTTGTATGGTACACAAAGGTGATATGAAGATCGTTGCCCAAATGCTCAAGAATCTCGAAAATAAATCTGGCGACGTCAAATTTAAGGCACCTCTAGTTGTCGCTGCGCCGACTTACAACATTATTGATGAGTTAAAGGAAGAAGGCGATTGGGACGTGCTTCAAAAGTACTCGGGTTTTGAATTTGATGATACCGCGCCTAAAATTGCTGCTCGGACAGAGTACGAAAATATTCTGTATTTAGAGAGACCTGGCTGTAATCTTTGCATGGGTAATCAAGAAAAGGCCGCGAAAGGAGATACCGTGTTGGCAACTTCTACGCGTCTCTTTCAAGGAAGGGTTGTGGAGGACACCGAAGATAAAAAAGGAGAATCATTGCTCGCTTCTACGCCGGTGGTTGTCCTCTCGGCTATTCTTGGGAGAACTCCAACGATAGATGAATACAAAAACTCTGTGAAAGGAATTGATCTTACTAAATTCTCCCCGCCTTTAGAGAAGGTAGCTACTAAATCTTCAGCTCATTTTTAATAGGAAGAGATGACTTTGCCCGAAGGAAGAAGAAACTAGAATTAGTTTTCAACCGCCATACGTGTCGGTAAACTTGGTACTATGGGCCAACTGCCGAAAAAATGTTCTTATGTCCTCCACAAGAGCTTCGGGTTCCTCCATCGGTGCGAAATGTCCTCCGGATGGCATTTCTGTCCAATGAAATAGGTTGTAATATTTTTCAGCCCAGCTCCTCGGCATCATTATTACTTCGTTAGGAAAAACTCCAATTCCTGTTGGAGCTTCGACTATCGGCATCGTTCGGTGGGATGGGGTCCACGGATTATGTACGCATTCATAGTAGTAACGTGCTGAAGTGCCATAGGTCTGCGTAAACCAGTAGATACAAACTGTTGTTAACAAGTCATCCTTTGTAAAACGACTTTCTACATCACCTTCAGAGTCACTCCATGTACGTCTTTTCTCTAAAATCCAAGAACATAATCCGATAGGCGAATCATTCAGCCCATAGGCGACCGTTTGAGGTTTCGTAGTTTGTATCGCCGAGTAACCACTTTCATTAGTGAAGAAGGCCTCATTCCTATCAAAATATTTTTTTTCCTCTTCGGTGTAATCCATTTTTTCAGGCAAAGGCCCATTAAACAGGTCTAGCGGTGCCATTAGGTGAATATAAGTTCCTATAATATATTTAGCGTGTTTGTGTCCTAGTTGAGAAGTCACGAGGGCTCCCCAGTCACCTCCACCTGCAGCAAACCTATCGTACCCAAGGACGTCACGCATTAGATATACCCAAATATCGGCGGTTTCCCAAAAGTTTATGCCCGAACTTTGTAGTGGACTCGAAAAGCCGTACCCAGGCAAAGAAGGTACTATCACATCGAATGAGTCTTTTGGGTCTCCACCGAAGGATTCAGGATCGGTCAGTGGTTTTATTACTTTGTGCCAGTCCCAAAATGTCCAAGGCCAGCCATGACTTAGGATCAGCGGGGTGGGGTTAGGTCCTTTGCCTTTTTCATAAATGAAGTGGATGGGGTTCCCGTTTATCAAAGTCTTATAGTGAGAGAAACTATTGATTTTTGACTCTTGTGCTCTCCAGTCAAAATTGTTTATCCAATAGTCAAGCAGCTCCGCCAAGTACTCACCATTTGTCCCGTAGTCCCAATTGTCATTGGAGAAGTCCGGCGCCAAGCGGGTTCGCCTTAATCGTATTTCAAGATCGGATAAGTCCTGTTCTGCAATGCTCAAAGAAAACGGTTCGTAAGACATGAGATTTGCCCCTGAATTTAATTGTTATCTGTTAAACTAAATCTTCGCGAAAATTTAGTGCTTCGTAATCGACCATGGTTAGAAAATGAATGTGCCATAATACGGACGTATTGTTGCACAAAGATGGTGCTCTATTACAATTGTCACGCCACTTAAATACAAGTGTAATGTTACCCACAATTCCTGTGGATAACCTTGTTCACAAGTATCATCAAAGGTACTTATTTCCGCTGTTTTAACGGATAGAATATTAGATTGGTTAAATTTTAATCAATAAGATATATATGTATATAAAACAGTGTGTTACAGGACATTTTAATAGCGAGTTATCGGTAAGATAGGGTAAGTTACCACTTTTTTGGTAGCTAATGGGGTGAATGTGTATAAAGAATAGGCTTAAATGCTTAACAATCCGCTGCGTGGTGATGTTGGTGCTAGACTTTTGTAGTGATTCTTTAAGTTGGAACTATTAAGTTGATGGTTTCATGTGAACCGCTATAACGGGATTGTTCCTATACGTTAGAGAGTCCTTATATTTTTCTGATAACGTATACAGACTAATCAAAATGAGACCTTGTCTTTTGAAGTCCAGCCTATTTTATCAAAAATCTCAACACCACTTGTCAGAAACTCGCCTTCTTCGTCAGGTGTATGGCAATACCGTTTGATGATCAACCAGTCGTCATCAAATAACCCTATATGATCGTGGTAGGATCCCCTTAGAATCCAACGAGAAACAGTTCCATCTTTTAGTATTTGTTGATGCACAGCTTGAACTCGGGCAGTCGCAAATGCTTTTTCACCGGATAATTCGACACTGGGAGATCCAATTAAATGGTTAGTCCAGTAACATAAATTCAGGAAATTCTTGAAATAATCGGCGGCCTCCGCCCCAGAGCAGGCGAACTCTTGACTGCCTACAATATATTGTAATTCGGCTTCTGGGTGAAAAACTCTTGCTAGTAATTCGTACCGTTTCTCATCGATTGCGCGCGCGTAAAGACTATATAGATCCTCTATCTTAGTATTTGACATTTATGAGCCCCTAAAAATGTTTTCAATAAGAATTATTTGTCCTAGATTATGGAAATAATATAATTTTATACTTCATGCAAATGAATATTGTTCCCGTAATATAAGTTTTAGGACGGACAAAAGCGAGAGTGAATTGATGAACAAGCTTGTAAAGAGGCTTTGGAAGTGGACAACTGCTTACGTCGTGGGCGCGGTAGCGTTTATCCAGTTAGCTAGTATTTTGTTAGAAAACTTCTCGTCTGAGCGAGTTTTTGGTGCGAGTTCTGAGACCGTCATGCAGGTAATCTTCATAGCTATATTAGTCGCCTTACCTATAGTTATGGCTGCGGCTTATTTTTTTAGAGAACAGTCTGCAAATGCCCCCCTGGAATCTGCCGATATCACCGCATCAGGAGACTACAAGCAAAGGTTGGCCGTTATCCCATTTGCCAACCTAAACCAAGATCAAGATGGTGGTTTTTTGGTAGACGGTATAGTTGAAGATGTGATCACTGAGTTTTCGATGGTGAGAGAGATTGAGATCTTGTCCCGCCAGACTTGCTTTAATTTAAGAGAAAAGGATCTGAGTAATGACAAGTTGAGAAATGAGTATGGATTAGATTACGTCGTTTCTGGCAGTATCCGGGCGTTAGATGACAGGCTGCGGATTTCAGTGGAATTAGCTGAGACGGTGGCCGGTAATGTTGTTTGGAGTAACAAATATGACAGGGTAAAAAAAGATGTATTTGATATTCAAGACGAGATAGTTAGAAGAATTACTATCGCGTTAATCGGCGAAATAGAAATTTCCAGCTTAAAAAGAGCGCATAGGAAACCGACCGAGAACATCACATCATACGAATTCTTACTTCAAGGCAAAAATAACCACCACAAATTTACGAAGCACGCTAATGAGGAGTCAAGAAAGAATCTGGACGCTGCTATTATCGCGGACAGCCACAATGCCCAAGCATATGCGTGGAAGGCCTGTGCGATCGGACAAGCATTGGGAAGAGGGTACCTAGAACCGAGTGAAGAAGTAATAAATTCGGTAGGGGAGCTACTAGACACTGCTCTGGCACTTGACCCAAATGATTTTGAATGTCACCGAATGTTCTGTGAGGTTCATCTTTCTATGCATCAATTTGACCAAGCGTTGAAGAGCGGTCAAAAAGCTTACAAAATGAATCCAAATGACCCGAGGGTTATATCTGTCTTTGGAGAAGTGTTACTGAGACTGGGTGAAATAGATGAAGGTCTGCTTTACCTGGAAAAAGCGTATCAGCTTGAGCCGATACCAGCAGGTCAAACAACGAGTGATAAAAGGTTAGCAGCATTATTTTTTGGCCATTACCTCAAAAGTGACTTTGCAATCTGTCAGGATCTAATTGAAAGAATGGCTAATGTTGATAATAGGAGCTGGTTATTGAATATAGAGCTGCATAGCAGGCAGTCAAAAAATTATTTGGATTTGAACTGGTATAAAAAAGTCAAAAATACTTTTTCTGAGTTAGATTGGTCGGTGGAAATAGATAGATATCATTTAAATAATGGGAAGTTAGAGTCAAAATTATTACAGCTAGCTAGGTCTTTATAGCGTCTCGAAAATAGTCAAAAGGGATCTTGCAGAAGGCGGCTTAGGTCAAAAAATGCTTATTCTGAGAGGGTTTCAAGACTTGACCGGTTGATGCGGAGTTTGCTGTATAGAATCTCGTTCAAAAAAAAGCTTTATGTAAGAGCGTAAATCCGCCAATGGGTGTCAATATTTGCACGGTCGTGAGCTTGATTCTCGCACGTCGTTAGGTGCAGAATCTATTACAAAGACTTTTAGGGGAAGGGGAAATGCTAATCACTAAGTCGGATGGGGACGCTGTTGGTATCCATACGGTGGATTTTTCCGAGGCACCTGCAGATCGGAGTCAGTTTATCGACTACGCAAAAAATCATCCCGATGGATTAGTAGTCGCGCGCGGAGCTCCCGGCAACTTGTTTGTCACTCCCTACAATGATCTACATGACGAAAATATCGCCTATATGTTCAGTCGTTGGGTAGCAGAGGAACCTTGGGATATGTATGCACAGCACCGATTGGACATCTCTCCCGATTGGATGCTTCCTCAGATGGCGCACGATAAGACCTTGCGCATGCGTGAACTCGACTGCAGCCCGACAAAAAAAACTACCCAGGCTCTCTTTTACGGCGCTCCTGACGGTACCATTTGCAATATACATTATTGGCAGTTCGAAGACTCCGCTTCTCGAGATGATATCTACGAAACTTGGAGTACCGATGAGGGATTAGCAAAAACTGCATCGTTCGCTGGAAATATTACAGTTTCGGCGTTTGAAGCTATTGATAAAGAGAATCAATTTGTTATTGTGAGCGCTTGGGAACATGAAGAATTTTTAAGAACTTATCTTAAAATGCGGAGAGATTCTGCCGACGATCATATTCAACCATTTTATGTCGATGAAACTATGGCTCAAGGGACAATAGCAGATCCGGATTTGAGATGAGCCTCCTATCTGGACTAGTTTGATTCTGAACAATTAAAGGAAAGTAAAATAATGAAATATGCAAGTATGGACGAAGTTATTGAGTCCGATGGGCTGCGACTAGTCATCGTGAAAGATATGCCGAGTGCATGGGGTGTTGCGGTTAAAGCGATGCTAGAACACAAAGGGCTTGATTTTTTAATGGGACATCAGATTGCGATGTCTGAAAATCCGAAATTGCTCGCGTGGTCGGGAACGAATAGCGGTCCGGTAGTCGCATGGAACGACGAAGCACCGATAAATCGCTGGAATGACATACTTTGTCTGATGGAAAGACTAGCTCCTGAAAAGCCGCTGATACCAGAAAATGTTAAAGAGCAAATTGAAGTCATAGGGATTAGCAACGCTATTTGTGGAGAGCTCGGGTTTGGGTGGAATCGACGTCTTGATATGATGCGTCCTCCGGAGGGTGAGGAACCGTCGGATTTTGGAAAAAAATACTCATACCGCGATACAGAAGCAGCGCTAGCGAATGGGAGAGTGATTGCGTTGATGGTGGAGCTATCATCTCGCCTAAAAGATCAGGCAAGCAAGGGTAGCCAATTTTTGGTCGGTACGTCGGTAACGGCAGCTGATTTTTATTGGGCAGCATTTAGTAATTTTGTTGTCATTCAACCGGCCGAAGATTGTCCCATAAACCCACAAGCACGTCCTATGTTTGAAAATACGCCAGCGGAGATAGTTAATGCCATTGATCCGATTCTTATTAAGCATCGGGATGAGATAATGAGTTCTTATTATAAGTTGCCCTTAGAACTTTAATAACGGCTATTGGTCCCAAAAGTTTAGAAATCAATTGTATTCTATCTGTTATATTTCAGTTGGAGTGGCGTAAAAGCTATCGTTAAACTTTTTTAGCACCGGTATTTCTTTTGCGATAGCTTTTAAATTCAAATGAAAATGTTGGTTCTTACGAGAACAGGTTTAGATCTGTTGTTAGAGGGCTTCGTTCAGCGTTCAGAATTTTTATTACTTGCAAAAATTATTTATTAGTGCATCATAGCTCCCGCACTAATTTATCCGACTTGCAGGTGCTTTATAAACTGCTAAACAGGCTCTAGAAAAATTACTTTCTCAAGATAACCTGTTTCGCAACGAGCAGGTTTTTTTTTGGAGATAAGAATGAATATCGAGACTAAATCAATACATGCAGGTTACTCGCCTGACCCGACAACGAAATCTGTTGCTACTCCCATCTATCAAACCACATCCTATGCTTTTGATAATGCGCAACATGGTGCAGAGCTATTTTCACTTGAGACTGAGGGTAATATTTATTCACGAATAATGAACCCAACTAATGCTGTGTTAGAAGAAAGGCTCGCCGATTTAGAGAATGGTATCGCCGCATTAACAGTAGCGTCAGGGATGGCGGCTATTACTTATGCGATCAGCGCAATCACCATGACCGGCCAAAATATAGTTTCCGTTAGCGAGCTTTATGGCGGGACAGCGGATTTCTTTTCGAATTCTTTAAAGAATCAAGGGATTGAGGTGCGATATGCGAGCCATAATGATTTTGAAGCCCTCGAAAATCATATTGATGAGAACACGACTTTGGTATTTTGCGAATCGATTGGTAATCCTCTTGGTAACATATGTGATTTAAAAAAACTGGCAGAGCTCGCACATAGAAATGGTGTACCCCTTGTTGTTGATAATACAGTAGCGACGCCATACCTCATCAGGCCTATTGATCATGGTGCAGACATTGTTGTTCATTCCCTTACGAAATATATAGGAGGGCATGGCACTACGATTGGTGGAGCCATCATTGATAGCGGTAAATTTGATTGGGCCAAGCAGGCAAAAAGGTTTCCCTTATTGAATGAGCCAGATAATTCTTATCGCGGGATTGTATATACCGAAGCACTGGGCGAGGCCGCTTTCATTGGTCGGTGCAGACTTGGTCCTCTAAGGAATACAGGCGCGGCTTTGTCACCGTTTAACACTTTTCTGATTTTGCAAGGCATACAAACACTGCATGTGCGAATGGATAGACATTGCGAAAATGCACTCAAGCTGGCTAAATACTTAGAAACACATGAAATGGTTGAGTGGGTCAACTATGCGGGATTAGATTCAAGCCCATATCAACAATTAGCTAAAGAGTACGCTGGTGGTAAACCGTCCGGAATACTTAGCTTTGGCATAAAAGGTGGGAAAGAAGCGGGTATAAAGTTTATTGATGCGTTAAATTTAGTTACTCGTCTTGTAAATATAGGTGATACAAAATCTCTTGCTACTCATCCAGCTTCTACTACTCATAGTCAATTAGACGAAGCTGACTATCACGCATCAGGCATATCGGCTGATATGGTTCGCGTTTCAGTAGGTATTGAGCATATCGCGGACATCATAGATGATATCGAACAAGCGATACGAGAGTCGCAAAAAACGGCGGCGTGAATTATTTTTGGTGTCAGTGGGAAATTTTGGCATGAAATCCTTGTCTACTAATTAGGTTGGAGTCTGCTTGAGCAGAGGTAAGTTACCATGAGAGCTACTAGAGAACAGACAGATGTGACAGATACGCCTGAAAAGGAAATTCGACGGCTTGTTGATCTTCAGAAATCATGCCATATCACTGATGGGCCAATGTCTGCTACCTATCGGATTGAGCTGATAGACAGGTGTATTGCTTTATTAGTTAATCGACAGGATGACATTATCGATGCGATCAGCACAGATTTTGGACATCGCAGTCCTGACGGTACGCTGGCTACCGATATTGCTGGCACGATCGGCGCGCTAAAGTACTCGAAGAAAAATGTACGTAAATGGATGAAATCATCAAAGCGTCATTCTATGTTCCCCTTGGGCCTTTTAGGGGCTAAAACACGGGTTGATTACCAGGCACTGGGTTGTGTTGGGAATGTTGTGCCTTGGAACTTTCCGTTCAATTTGGCATTTGGTCCTATGGGAAGTATCTTTTCTGCTGGAAATCGAACAATACTAAAGCCTTCCGAGTTTACTCCTTGTAGCGCTATTTTGATTAAAGAATTAGTAGAGGAGTATTTCAGGGAAGAAGAGGTCGCCGTTGTTTTAGGCGGGCCAGCTACAGGAGCGGCATTTTCGAGTATGCCGTTTGATCACTTGCTATTCACCGGAGCGACAGGGGTTGCCTCGCACGTAATGAGAGCTGCCGCTGAAAACTTGGTACCGGTAACACTAGAATTAGGCGGCAAGTCGCCCGTTATTATATCTAAATCCGCAGATCTGGAAAAATCAGCAGCACGCATTATGACTGGAAAAACATTAAATGCTGGACAGATTTGTTTGGCACCAGACTACGTGATGGTACCAAAGGATCGATTGGACGATTTCGTAAAGGAAGTGCAAGGTGCAGTTGAGATGATGTTTCCTACCATGAAAGATAATCCGGATTACACCTCGATTATTAATGGGCGTCACTATGATCGGCTGCAGTCTTATATTGATGACGCAAGAGAAAAAGGCGCGCTAGTTATTGAAATTAATCCGTCAAAGGAGAATTTCTCCGATCAACCATATTATAAAATTCCACCAACCATAGTTCTTGAACCGACCGA
>CAJWTO010000015.1 GCA_913047675.1 uncultured Pseudomonadota bacterium
TAACTGAATTAATAAATAGGGCAATGAAGCCGCTGCTGAGCAGCGGCTTTTTTTTGTCTACTCCTACATACAATAAACTCTTATAATGCGGGAACAAAACATTAGCCTTTCTAAAATCTTAATATTTTTTAACTTACGTGATCTGAGGTTTCGCAATCAAAATGACTTCTAATAATCTCGACCGCTCTTTGGATGCGGTAATAGTCGGTGCCGGTTTTGCCGGTATTTATATGTTACACAGGCTCAAAAATATGGGACTGCGTGCTAAAGTATTTGAAAGTGCAGGAGGAATTGGAGGTACTTGGTATTGGAATCGATACCCTGGCGCGCGCTGTGATGTAACCAGCTTAGAATACTCCTATAGCTTTTCCGAAGAACTCCAGCAAGAATGGAGCTGGACTGAAAGATATGCGGGCCAAGCCGAAATTTTGCAATATCTTGAGCATGTGGTGGAGCGATTTCAACTTGCTGATGATATTATTTTAAACACCCGTGTGAACGAAACATCCTTTGACGAAAAGACTTTGCGATGGTCCGTTGTCTCTTCATCTGGTGTCTACAATGCAAAATATTGCGTCATGGCAACAGGACCTTTATCAACTACTAATAGTCCCGATTTCCCTGGGCTTTCCTCCTACGAGGGCGAGACCTATCATACCGGCACTTGGCCACATGAAGACATAAACTTCGCGGGACAGACTGTCGGGATCATAGGGACCGGATCCTCGGGTATCCAGTCAACTCCAGTAATAGCTGAACAGGCTGAGCATCTATACGTTTTCCAACGGACTCCTAATTTTTCCGTACCTGCGGGAAATCATGCTCTATCTGCTGCTGATCAAAATGATATAAAAGCAGATTACGCGGGGTTCAGGGAGCAGCAAAGAAAACTGCCCGCTGCTTGTCATCATCTACCTCGACGAGAAAGCGCACTAGATGCAAGCCCAGAGAAACGAGAACAGATATACGACGACTATTGGAAAAAAGGTGGTCTCTCCTTCCTAGGCGCTTTTAATGACCTGCTAACAAAGCCCGATGCTAACGAGACTGCGGCAAACTTTATCAAAGATAAAATACGGCAAATAGTAAAAAATCCTGCTATCGCGGAAAAGTTATGCCCAGACCATCTATTCGGCTGCAAACGACCTTGCTCGGACACGGGATACTATGAGTCGTTTAATCGATCAAACGTATCTCTAATCGATGTTGCTGAGACACCTATTGAGACATTTACAAATAAAGGAATCAAAGTTTCTGACAATGAAATAAAACTTGATAGCGTAGTCTTCGCCACCGGCTTTGATGCGATGACTGGAACCTTAGAAAAAATCAAGATAGTGGGCCGAAACGCAGTGACATTGACTGAAGCTTGGAGCGCAGGACCTTGCTCTTACCTAGGACTTTCAGTTGTGGGATTCCCCAACCTATTTATCATGACAGGACCTGGTAGCCCTTCAGTCCTGGCCAACATGGTAACTGGCGCGGAGCAGCATGCGGAATGGATATCTGATTGTATTAAATTTATCGAAGACAACGATCTAAGTACCATTGAGGCCACTGAAAAAGCCCAGAATGATTGGGTTGAACACGTAAACACTGTAGCTGATACAACGATTTATCCTACGTGTAACTCTTGGTACCTCGGCGCAAATATTCCGAATAAACCAAGAATTTTCATGCCGTATATAGGCGGGTTTCAACGCTACGAAAGACGGTGTCTAGAGATCCAAGCCGAGGGTTATCCAGGCTTCATGCTAGCCTAACACGAAAGTGAGCTAATTTTGACTGACTTAATGCAATGACTAAGCAGAATAGCGGCGACCTACAAGGTCTCGCAAGCGCCCTTGTAGCTGGAATTTTGTTGGCTTCCGCTGCGGTTGTGTCTCGATACGCATACGATGCAGGCAGTGCGGCAATCAGTATTGTTACCTCCAGGACCTTACTTATCGTCGTCTTTCTCGGACTGGCTCTTAGAATAAAAAATATAAACTGTACGATACCTAGAGGCTCTCTTGGGATGATAGCGCTCAATGGTGTCCTGTTTGCTGTTATGTCGGGAGGCTATATAGGGGCTATAAAATTCATTCCTGTAGGTCTAGCAACTCTCGTTTTTTTCACTTTCCCCATTCTGGTCACAATACTGTTAATGTTACTCCGACTTGAACGTGTAACGCTATTTAGACTCTCTCTAACTCTGCTTGGGTTTTTTGGATTAAGCATCATGCTAGGCGCAACATTTGAAAACGTTGACTCGCGGGGCGTTTGGCTCGCATTTCTTGCCTCCCTAGCGACAGCTGTCAATGCTCTCCTGATTAGACGCTTCTTCGAAGGTCAAAATCCATTTTTAGTCACCTTTCATATTAGTATTTTCAGCCTACTTACGCTCCTCGCGGTAATACTGGTGACCGGGAAACCGGCATTTCCGAATGCTCTAAGTGGGTGGCTGGGACTTTTTGGTGTAGGCTTCTTCCAAACTTTTGGAACACCGCTATATTTATATGCAATCACAAAAATCGGCCCTCTTAAGGCTAGCATGGCTACGAACATACAACCCGTCGTAGCGATAATTGCCGCTTGGATACTATTTAACGAGACACTTGCGCCGATTCAAGCCTTGGGAGGTGCAATTGTACTGACCGCGATCGTGGTCATGCAAATTAATGACTATCTGAAACAAAAGTAACCATCCCCCAGCGATGTTATTACCTAAAATTCGGCATCACATACTTAGCGAAGAGTTCGTTGGATCTGGAACTTTTCGCCGGATCAATACCAGCAAAGTGACTGGATAAAATAAAGTCTGTGCAATGAAAATTCTTTTCAAACTCAGCCACTTTCTCAGAGACTTGCTCAGGGGTTCCTACTATCACAGCACCTTCGGTGAGAACAGAGTCTCTAATTTCTTCCGGCGAATTAAACGGCATTGGTAACTCGTCACCCTCAACATCAGACGCTTCCCTCAATACGGTCTCATAATAACCAAAAACGTGCGCTAAATGTTCTTGTATTTCAGTCCACGCCTGGTCCTCATTTTCCGCACAGTAGACCATTCGCAACTGTGCAATTTTATAGTCTTGAGGATCTTTGCCTAACTTTTCTAATGTTTCTACATAAAGCGGCGCCGGATCTGGTCCTAAAGTAGTCATCAAATGTGCATCCAACTCTGCGGCGCGACGGATCGCCTTTGGACCTCGCGCTCCTACCCAAATAGGAGGATGCGGATTCTGGACTGCCCTTGGGGAGAGGGTCATATTTTCAACCTGAGTGTACCGGCCATCGAAGGTGACGTTGCGCTCAGTAAAAAGTTTTCTTATGAGTTCGACACCTTCTGCTAGTCTTGGTCCGCGCTCTTTCCTATCAATTTTAAACGCGTTAAATTCATTGTGCGTGTAGCCTTGTCCTACTCCTAAATCGAATCGTCCATTCGACAAGATGTCCGCTAGAACAACATCTTCGGCAGCGCGCACAGGGTGTATGAAAGGAAGCAATAATATGAAGGTTCCGATCCGGATTTTTTCAGTTACCGCTGCTACTGCCGCTGCCATAGACAAAGATGCCGGATTATAAGCATCCTCTGTGAAATGGTGCTCGGTCAGCCACACATGATCAAAACCTAAGTTCTCTGCCTCCACCATTTGATCAAGCATGGCGCGATAAAATAGTGGCTCAGTCATATGCCACTTTTCGGGATTTCGAAAATCGTACATTAATCCAAAGCGCATAAGCTATCTCCCCTACTAGATACCAACCCAATGTTAAAACATGCAGCGCCTCACTACCTCGTTACTTATAGATTGACCTTTACCTACTAAACAGACCAATTAGGCTCGATTTTTCTATAGTATGAAAGTGCAAATAAAAACCGAGGATTGCTCCAGTCGTGTCTGCAGTTACGGGCAGCGACTTCACATTTACTGCATGAACCGTGAATATATAACGATGAATATTAGAGCCTTCCGGCGCACACGGCCCTCCGTAACCCGGGGCTCCGAAATCAGTCCTCACTTCTATGCTTCCTGCGGGCATCTTGTTAGCACTAGGATCCCCCGCGCCAAGCTCTAGAGCATTCACAGTTGCCGGAATATTAGCTACGTTCCAGTGCCAAAATCCGCTGCCGGTTGGTGCATCAGGGTCATAACATGTCACCGCGAAACTTTCAGTCTCAGACGGTGCCCCACTCCATGACAGTTGCGGTGATAAATTTCCACCGGCGCAACCAAATCCATACGCCTCCGACAATACGTGCGGTGTTCCCAATCGCTCTCCGTCTTTAAAACTGTCACTTAAAACTACTAATGCCATAATTGTTCTCTCTATATGCTAATGAACTCATGTTTTAAAATCCTAAATTGCCGTCAAGCCTCCGTCAATAGGAATAACAGAACCGGTCATAAAGGATGATTCATCTGACGCCAGAAATAGAGCAAGATTAACAATCTCTTCCGGTCTACCTAATCGTTTCATTAAGTGCATTTGCTCCATTTCTTGAAAAACAGTTTGCTTATCTACTCCAAGACCCTCTACGTAGCGCTCAGGCATAGGAGTATCGACAACTCCAGGACATATTGCGTTTACGCGAATACCATATTCAGCAAGATCAGTAGCCATGGAGCGGGCCAATTGCGCCAAGCCTGCTTTAGAAGCGCCGTAAGCTGCCATAGTTGGAAAGCCCACTATGCCGCCTACAGAAGAATTATGCACTATGCTGCCCCCATTTCCTTGCTGAACCATTTGCTTTGCGACAAGCTGACTTAGCAAAAAGGGTGCGCGTAAATTAATTGCTAACACCCTATCTAATTCTTCAATCGTTGTATCAAGGAATGGTTTGCCCACCATCACTCCATGATTAGAAAACAAAACATCAATTTGTCCAAACTTAGTGATGGCCGTGTTCACTAACTGATCTAATAGCTCAGAATCACAAAGGTCTCCTCCCAAATAAGCCAATTTATCAGAGCCGGACCCAAGCAGAGAAGCAACTTCTCCGTGTGGTGAAGGCGCCAGATCAGTAGCGAAAACTTGCGCTCCTTCCTCGATAAATTTAGCGACAGCAACTTGTCCCTGACCGCCTAGCGCACCGCTAATTAAAGCAACTTTGTTTTTCAATCGGTTCATTAACCCATCCTTATTCTTTTTTATTAACCATTGAACGAGAATCGCAATCCTTCCTGCTCAAGCAAAGGTAAAACCTTCTCTCCAAAATATTGTAGCTCTTGTCGAAAATCTAACCATGACAAGATTAAACCCTCGACACCAAAATCACTCAACTCTTTTATTTTCTCTACTACTTGCTCAGGTGTTCCAACTAAGGGGTAGCCACCCCAACCAGCCACAAAACGCTCAGAAAATTCGTTAATCGTCGAGTTAAAGGAACTACTTTCGATTCCGAGGAGATCCATCACATTTTTTGCGGCTTCCCAATCTCCCTCTTTCAGAATTGCATCATATGCCTCTTTCGCCTCTTCCTCAGTATCGCGACAACAAACAAATGCTTGACTCATCACGCCGCACTCACGCTTGTAAGAAGCAGCTCTTTTGCTAATATCCTTAACAAGCTTCTTCGCATCATCAGCAGTTGTAATAGTAATAAAATTAAAATCCATTTCCTTAGCGGAAAACTCCCGACCATCTTCAGAATTACCCGCATTGAGTAAAATTGGGCCAGGTTGTTGGATCGGTTTCGGCGACAGATAGCCATCTTTAATAGAGTAGTACTTTCCTGTGTGTGTAAAATCTTGCTCAGTCCAAGCTCTTTTAACGCATGTTACCCACTCGTCCGCCATTTGGTATCGCTCACCATGCGGTAATTGCTCCTTACCAAACATCTCAATTTCAGGTTTGAACCAGCCACACACGATATTAAGACCAAAGCGTCCTTTAGAAATATTGTCAATGCTAGCCGCCTGTTTCGCAGCAAAAAGTGGATGAGCCGTGGGCGTATGAGAAGTAGCACAAACCATAATGTTGGTCGTATTACATGCCATAGCCGTCGCCCAAGTAAAAACCTCTATATTATTGCCGTTAAAAGTTGTTGAGCCCCCGAAATGCTTCCATCTTCCAACGGGCACAAGTAATTCAAATCCCAGACTGTCAGCTAATTTCGCAATTTCCACATTATGATCATAAGTAGACACAAATGAAGTCGGAGCCTCAGTCATTGTGGTCCCGTTGCTAACGTTTGTGGCAAAAACTCCCAACTTCATTTTATTTCTGTTATAAGCCGGCACGTTATCTATCCGCCACTGAGCCAGGTCATCAGTCTTCATTCGCATTCTTCCTTATCCGGTATAAATTTAATTTTCTGATCCCTACCTCTAAGTCTCCTGATTTAGGCAAGATCTCTTACTACTTCACGAATGGTCTCTATAATAAATTCAATTTCTTTCGTTGAAGCAACCAAGGCGGGCCCTATAGCAATTATGTCGCCAGTGTAGCGAATCATCAATCCTCTCTCAAAGCACTTTTGAAAGATCTCCATAGCCCTAACTGATGGTTGGTTTGGCTTACTTGAAAACTCTACCGCGCAAGCCATACCTAAATTTCTAATATCTACAACGTGCGGCTCGCCCTGCAGAGTATGGATCTGATGCTCAAGCTCCTGCTCTAGCCGACGAGCCTTAGACAATAAATCTTCGTCTCGGTAAACCTCCATAGCCGCAATCCCAGCAGCGCATGCCAGTGGATGACCCGAGTAAGTATATCCGTGAAAAAATTCAACAAGGTGCTCGGGGCCCACCATGATTGATTGAAATACCTGATCATTTACTAAAACGCCTCCTAGAGGTATCACGCCGTTGGTAACACCTTTAGCGAAGGTAATCATATCGGGAACAACGCCGAACCTATCGGGCGAAAACCACTCACCCAGTCGACCGAATCCAGTTATTACCTCGTCAAATATCAGTAAAACGTTATGCCGGTCACATATCGCTCTTATCTTTTCAAGGTAACCATCAGGCGGGACGATAACTCCTGCAGAGCCTTGCATCGGTTCAACAATAACACCTGCAACCTCCGATGCTGCATTCCCTTTCAACAACTCTTCCAGATCGTCGGCTAAATGTGCCCCCCATCTGGGCTGACCTTTTGAAAACGCCATTTCGGATAAATTATGTGTATGACAAATATGTTTTGTATCGGGTAGTAATGCCTTTTGATAATGCTTTCGATTGGCATCTATTCCTCCCACCGAGATACCTCCGAACCCTACTCCGTGATAACCTTTTTCTCGCCCAATGAAACGATACCGACGGTCCTCGCCGAGTCCCTGATAGTAGGCTAATGCTATCTTCATAGCCGTATCACAAGCCTCCGAACCTGAATTAGTGAAGAAAACGTGATTAATCGACTCTGGCGCAACTTTTATCAATTCATTTGCCAGTTCGAACCCTAATCCGTGGCCTACCTGAAATGGTGGGGAAAAATCTAGAACGTCTAGCTGACTTTTTACCGCTTCCGAGATCTTCGGGTGGTTATGACCGACATTCGAGCACCACAATCCGGAAATTCCATCCAACACCTTACGTCCATCAGAGCTCTCATAGTACATTCCCGAGGCTTTTTCTATGAGCCGAGGTTTTTTCTTAAAAAGTCTATTATGAGTAAAAGGCATCCACAGTGCCTCTAAATTATCGGCAATCGCGTGGTCCTCATCGGCATTATTACTAGATTCCACGCAAGTACCCCGCTCGATTTCAAAGCTAAACAACTCATTTATTAGATCTCACTATATCCGAAGTTCATCCACTGTATCAAAATTCACTACCAGAAAATCTTGCCCACATTACATTAGATGCTGTAGATTTAGCTGTTTAGCCTCTAGCAAAGTCTTGATGGCTTTTTAGATGTGCTCTAATAAAACCTTATTGTTGGGGAGAATGAAAAATGAACTTACGCTTTGGACTTTTATGGCCTTTTCGCAATCCTGAGTTTGCGAAAGTTCCTTGGAATGATTTATATAGATCACACCTAGATCTAATCTCAGATTCAGAGGCAATGGGATATGACGATGCCTGGCTGACAGAACATCATTTTGTTGATGACGGATATTCGCCATCACTGATGAGCATTGCTGGAGCTATCTCCCAACGAACTCGACGTATACGGATCGGGACCTTTCTCGTACTCCTGCCGCTGCACAACCCAGTAAGACTTGCCGAAGATGTGGCGACTGTCGATCTAATGTCAGATGGTAGGGTAGATCTCGGAGTTGGACTTGGTTATCGGCCTAAAGAATTTGATGATCAAGGTATAGCCAGTGCGTCTAGAGGGCGCAGACTAAAAGAAGGTGTCGAAATTTTGCAACGACTGTTAAGTGACGAGCTAGTGACCTACGATGGAAAGTACAATCATCTGAAAGAAATTCAGATTGTGCCACCTGCAGTACAACGTCCTCATCCTCCTATATGGATTGGAGCAATCGCGCCAAAGGCCATTGAAAGAGCTGCCAAAATGGGAATGCATTTTCAATGTACAGCACCTGTAGAGTCAGTGAAATATTATGACGAGTGCCTAGAAGCTGCTGGTAAAAATCCGTCTGATTTTTCTGTAGCTCAATTACGTTGGGTACATGTAGCCAAGTCGAGAGATGAGGCTTGGGAAAACTGTGCGAAAGCTTTGCATTACACTAACACGTGCTATTCCAAATGGTTTGCCGAAGCAAACGATAGCCCAGGGGACGATCAGGGACTCGACGATATCAAATCTGTTGAGGAAATTATTCGTACACAACATTTTGATTTTTTTGGCGAGGATTCAATCGTTGGTACTCCATCTGATGTAAGAGACATGATTGCGGACTACCAAAGCCGAGGCCGAATGACTCATTTAGTCATGGGAATGGCGATGTCGGGTCTGGCACCTCACCTAATCAGAAATAGTATGGACCTTTTCGCCAAAGACGTAATGCCTCACTTCAAGAAATGAGTTAGTATGAGGTCTAAGTCGTCATCGGACATTTTATGTCCGATGACGATAAATCTGAAACCGTGCCGAAAACTCAAATCTCTTCAAGGCCAACCACGTGGGTGAAACTCTATATAGACCACCGCTTCCTCCAGGACCGAACTGGACAAATATCGGGGCCGCCTTGAGGGCGAGCCCTCCAAAATACTTACTCAACCTGTTCAAAAAATATGGTGAAATTGCCAGATTTAAAGGCGCATTTACCGTCTACGCTATAAACAACCCTGACTGTGTCAAAAACATCTTAACTAGTGCTTGGCCTCAATACTCAAAAAATACAATCGATTATAAAGTCATTTCTACCGTATTCGGCAATGGTTTAGTCACCAGTGATGGAAATGACTGGGCGAGGCAAAGGCGAATAATGCAACCAGTTTTTTCCGGTAGATCCGTGAATTCATTCGATAAGATCATTAACGATACTACCGCAGCGCTGGCCGATAATTGGTCAACTAAAAATATTGACGATCCGATTTGGCTAGATCGTGACATGAGTAAAATCACTTTCCAGGTAGTTAGCCGAACTCTCTTCGGTACTAATATTGATCACGTGAGCGATGAAATGATTGATATATTAGATCTCCTGAATATACATCCAATGCGTTTGAGCGCACTGCTTAGATTATTTCCGTGGATTCCGAGCCCTAGTAATAAGAGATTCCTCCGCGCTAATCGTCGTCTCGATGAGATCGTCTATGCGCTTATCGAAGAGCACCGAGCCCCTGACGCCTGCCAGGAAAATATTGTTGGGAGATTGCTCGCTGCGAAGGACGAAGATTCTAAAGCCTCTCTGACTGCGGAACAGATAAGAGACGAAGTTGTTACTCTTATGTTGGCGGGACATGAAACATCGGCCGTCAGCCTCACATGGACCTTTTATTTACTGTCACAATATCCAGAAATAGAAGAGAGATTATGTGAAGAACTTGAAACCAAACTTAATGGTGCGCCTGCAACCAGCTCTGACTTAGCTGAACTGACCTATCTAAAGCAAGTAGTTCAAGAATCTTTACGCCTTTATCCTGCAGTCTGGGGGATCGCTCGGCGCAGTCTAGACGAGGTGACCTTAGGCGGATATTGCATACCAGAAAATAGTTATATTGCCATCACTCCCTATGTTCTCCATCGAGATCCGAAGCATTGGCCGGAACCAGAAAAATTTGATCCAGAACGTTTTAGCCCAGGGCAAATAAAATCTCGTCATTCTTATTCCTACTTACCTTTTGGTGCCGGACCACGAACTTGTATCGGGGCAGGTATGGCAATGTTGGAGATCCAATTAATACTGGCGCAGTTGCTACAGCGATTCAAAGTCACCCCTATAACTGACCAGCGAATAGAGGTCGAGGCCGCTGTTACACTGAAGCCCCGATACGGTCTGAAAGTATGTCTCGAACCAAGAATAAAATGAAGCGGAGATATTTATCTGCAACTTTAATGTGCCTCTGCTTGTTCTTTTCGATGGCCTCGACAGCTCAAGATCTAAACCTTAAAACTCTAGAAGGGAATGCCACTAGTCTTAGTAATCAACTTAGTAAAACCATGTGGACATTGGTCATGGTTTGGACAACCTACTGTGGCGAATGCGCTAAACAGTACGATGAAATTTCGGCTTTCCATCAAAGTAATAAAAAATTCAGGCTGCGAGTACTTGGAGTTTCACTCGATGGTCTGAATCAAAGAACGAAAGTACGACAATACGCGCGAATAAAGAATCATACATTCCCGAGCGTTTTGGCCGAGAGTGAGAACTTTTCAAATAAGTACAAAGAACTAACAGGAGCGCCATTTACCGGGACCCCTACATATATGCTTTTCGATAGAGGACAGTCGATACAGGCTTACATGGACGGACCGATCAGTATCGACGCCTTAGAGCGATTCATCGATCAATCTGGGCAGTCAAAAGGCTAAGTAACAGTTCTACTTTTCACTAAGCTATCTATTTCAGCCCCACTGAAACCCCAATCATTTAATACGTTGGCTGTATCACTACCCGGCACTGATGGCGGGCTTTGTATTTGGGAAGGCGTCCTACTAAACCGAGGTGCTGGTGCAGGCTGGGTAACCCCATTCTCTTCAACGAACGTCTCTCTCGACACATTGTGCGGATGTGACGGCGCTTCAGACATCGAAAGTATTGGGGCAAAACATACATCCGTGCCCTCTAGAACATCGCACCATTCATCTCTTGTTTTCGTTTTGATGAGATCAGCCATAAGCACTCTATTTTCCGCCCACTGACCTTTATCCTGGTGCGCCTCATGTTTAGGGTCATCGTAGCCCGTCCTTTCCAAAAACTCTGCATAAAATTTAGATTCAATGGAAGCAATAGAAATGAACTTCGCGTCTTTAGTCTCGTAAGCGTTATAGAAGTGAGCCCCTCCGTCTAAAAAATTACTCTGCCTATCATCTGTCCAAGCTCCAGCACCGTGCATGCCATAGAGTGCAGTCATTAGTACCGACGCGCCATCAGTCATTGCGGCATCGACGACTTGGCCCTTGCCTGATTTCTGGGCTTCTAAAAGTGCAGCAACAACTCCTAAAGCGAGTAACATTCCACCACCGCCGAAATCTCCCACTAAGTTAAGCGGAGGAGCAGGTGGTTGGTCATCTCTACCAATGGCATATGCAGCACCAGTAAGCGAAATATAATTTATGTCATGGCCAGCGGCCTTCGCCAATAATCCATGCTGACCCCAACCAGTGACACGTCCATAAACCAATTTTTCATTCCGCGAGAGGCAATCCTCGGGTCCTAAACCAAGTCGTTCCGTTACGCCGGGCCGAAATCCTTCAATCAAAGCATCAGCACCGGAAACTAAGCGTAACACCAGCTCCACGCCTTCGGGCTGTTTCAAATCAACCGCTATGGAGCGTCTTCCTCGGTTTAGCAACATATATTTTGGATCTACATGGATACCCAAGCCCGAGTCAGTGACACGGTCCACATGGATAACCTCAGCGCCCATATCTGCTAGCATCATCGCGCACATGGGATTTGGCCCAATTCCTGCCAATTCTATAACTTTATATCCGACTAAAGGTCCGCTCGCAGTCATCTCTTATCCCTCTTCGATTTGATAGAAAATTCAGTCACAGTTATGCTCTGAAATAAAACGACTTTTTAATCTAACGTATTTTTGGGTTCGATTCATCCTCAAGATCTGGTTACTCATGTCTTTATCCAAAAAAAATGGAACTTAAATATGACCAAAACAAAGCTGAGAATATTTTCTTATCAACCAAATCCGCGTATCTTTAAATCTACGATAACCGCACGAATATGTAATATTCCGATCGAGGTTAGAGGAGCAAAGCCCAAGGAACTAAAAAATTGGCTATGGGACTTTGATGCCCATCCGATGAGTAAAGACGACCTCAAAGATCAAAAGGAATATATTCAAAAAGCCAAAGCCGGCTATCAAGGCGAACTCTATAAAACTGAAGCATTTTTAAGCGCCCATCCCTACGGCACAGTGCCGGCAGCATTCAGTCCTGATGGCAAAATCGGAGTGTTCGAATCGAATAGTATAATGCGCGCCGTCGCACGACTGGACAAGAGTAACAGCGGACTGTACGGACATGATCCTTACAGTGCGTCGCGAATTGATGGCTTTTTGGATACTACTCTACTATTTGCGAGAGAATCTCAAATATATCTCCTCGCTCTTATGGCTGATAAATTGAACGAGAAGGTCTATTATGACACCGAGCGCGCATTGACCAACTGGCTATCAGGGATTGAGAGTGCTCTTACTAACAATGATTTTATTTGCAGTGACGCGCTTACTCTCGCCGATATATGCTTTTGCTGCGAACTCTTATTGCTCCAGAGCGAGCATCAATGGATCGAAGCTATTACCGAGATTGGTGAAAAGTTACTATCTAGCAAAGCAATAGAAGACCGGTTTCCTAGATCATTTAATCATTATGAAAAACTTTCAGCGCGAACTGACTTTTCGCCTGATATCAAGGATCATCGGGCAAAAATAAAGTCTGGGCAAAAAATTTATGACTGACCCGTAGCCGCTTTTATCTTTTCGTCGCTAACACCTAGTGCGCTGAGTACTTCATAGCTTTGCTCGCCTAATTTTGGTGGATAGTGCCTGACCGGTAGTGACTCACCATTGAATCTAAGTCCCGGATCTACTAACTCGATGTCACCCTCCGTAGGGTGTTTATAGTGGCGAAAAAATCCGATCTCACCCATGTGGGGATCCTTTCGTAGATCGTCGAAGGTATTCACTGAACCGCACGGGATCTCGGCCGACTTCAATATTTGGAGCCATTCATCAGAAGTTTTTTCTACTAATTTATTCGCGACATTAGCGTATAGTTTGTCGATATTCTTTAGCCGTTCTGCCATAGAATGATAATTAGGATTGCTACGCATACTAGAATCTCCGCTAAGTTCCCAAAATGCGTGCCACTGTTTGTCAGTATAGGCCAGCATGCAAATGTATCCATCTTTGGTTTGAAAAGGTTTCCTCTGACTAGAAATAACTCGGTCATAGCCAGCAGACCCCTTGGGGGGAGAGAAAATACTCCCATATTGATGCTCAAGCAAAGTGTAGGCAGACATACTTTCAAACATACCTACTTCCATGTAGACGCCTTCCCCGTGTCGAAATCGTTGAAAGAGGGCAGCTAAAATTCCAGAAAGTGCCACTAAACCGGCACTTTTGTCAGCTATTATCGAAGGCACTAGCGAAGGGATCCCGTCTCTTAGCGTAAACGCACTGGCAAGTCCGCATTCACCTTGGATTACATCATCATACGCAGGCCTTCCGCTGTAAGGTCCTTCTTCTAAATAACCATGCAATGCAGCGTAAACAATATCCGGTTTTCTTTTCATCACTTCGCGAGAAGAAAGACCAAGTTTTTCAATCTTCTGTGGTCTTATATTGTGTAGAAAGAGATCAGCGCTCTCTATCAACTTCCACAGTGCCTCGATCCCCGCTTCGCATTTTAAATCGATGACAATACTTTTCTTATTCCTGTTGCAACCCAAAAACGCCGCGCCCATACCAGAATGCGAGGAAGGGCCAACCTTCCTAACCACATCGCCATCCGGACTCTCTACTTTAATAACTTCCGCCCCGAAATCACCCAGATACTGCGTGGCATACGGACCGAACATCACGCTAGTAAGATCAATCACTCGTATACCTGAGAGGGGCTGAGATGATAAATTAGTCATTAGTTTAAGTCTCGCTATGTTTATTTAAAAAATACTATTTGCTGATCCAAGCTTTGCGTGGCAACCTTTCGATATCCGTTAAAAATTAAGGCGCGACTAAAAATTGGAATTTAAATTTATTCCTAAGCGATTTCAAAATGCATTCATCACACTTTTCCTTGTGGCATGCTGCCAAGCATCTGCAAACGAAGAAATTAGCCTAGAAGAGCTTGGTCAAGATCTGTTTTTTGACGTCAACCTATCAAAATATAAAAACCAGTCCTGCGCCACGTGCCACTCGCCGACCGTCGCGTTCTCTGACCCAAAACAGGGCAAAGTTTCAGTAGGCTCTGATGATATCTCAAAAGGAACTAGAAATTCTCCCTCCATCTCTTATACGGCGTTGTCTCCAACATTTTATACAAATAAGACAGGAGTGCACGTAGGTGGCTTTTTCTATGACGGCCGAGCGGCCTCTGCGCAGCAGCAAATCAGGAGCACGTTGCTTAGCCCGACAGAAATGGCGATGCAGAGCGAAGGAGAAGTAATTAACCGCCTTAAACAAAATTACACTTTCTCCAAGTATCTAGCACAGCAAGCAATTGATCCCGAGTTCTCCGATACGGAAACACAATTTCAAGTGGTCTTGGACGCTCTTGCGCAATTTCAGAAAGGAAAACAGTTTCTGAAATTTAACTCAAAATATGATCGGTCTCTCGTGGGCGAATACACGCTAGATCCTTTAGAGGAAAGAGGTCGGAGTTTATTTTTCTCTGATGTCACTAACTGTATGAGTTGTCATCATTTGAGTACCCATACAAACGATAAAAATCAGCTCTTCTCCGATCATCTTTTTCACAATATTGGTGTGCCTAGCGCAGGCGTTACGAGGATTCCTGATGAAGGACTCGCTAATAATGTGGCTGTGAAACGCGAAGAAGGCCTAGGAAAATTTAAAACGCCTTCGCTTCGAAATGTGGCAGTGACTGCCCCGTATATGCATAACGGTGTCTTTCGTAAACTTGAGACGGCAATACATTTCTATAACCAACACATAGTTGATAGAGAAATAGCGAAAATCAATCCTGAAACCGGGCAGTTATATGGTGTGCCAGAAGTAACAGAAAATATAGCCTTCGAGTTGCTTCGGAAAGGACAGCCTTTATCGAGAGATAAAATAGCTGCGTTAGTAGCATTTTTAGAGCTTCTAACTGACAAAGAGCACGAGCATTTACTAACTTCCCAGTAGCTTTGTTACGAGGCGGGGAAACTCTTAAAAATCGTGACAAAGAGACTCAAACGCGTTAAAAATGTGAGTAATTATGTGCATCTGCATTAATAGGGGGTGATAGTGATGTATGATTTAGTGATACGCGGAGGAACAGTCGTAGACGGAACGGGCGCGTCGAAAACTAACGCTGACATTGCAGTAAAAGACGGAATTATTGTAGAGATTGGAAAAATTTCTGGTAGGACACAAAGTTCAATCGATGCTACCGATCTGATAGTGGCGCCTGGTTTTGTTGATCCGCATACTCATTACGATGCTCAAATATGCTGGGACGATCTAACTTCACCTTCATCTTGGCACGGCGTAACATCAGTGATGATGGGAAACTGTGGGGTAGGCCTAGCCCCGTGTCGTCCAAAAGATAGAGAGGTTGCATCATGGGACTTAGTTAACGTTGAAGCGATCCCGTTTGAAGTACTCAAAAAGGGAGTCACATGGGACTGGGAAACATTTCCAGAATATATGAGTGCTGCCGAAAACAGAGGTTCCGCCCTTAATCTAGGGTTCTCTTGTGCCCTCACTCCTTTTCGACACTATGTCTTAGGCGACGAGTCGATGGAACGTGCAGCTACGGAGGCAGAAACACAGACAATCGCAAACCTGCTGAAGGATTCCATGCTGGCAGGTGCTTTTGGCTTTACAACAACAAATGCTGGTCAACATGTCGGGTATCAAGGAAGACCGTTGGCTTGTCGATTGGCAGACAATAAAGAACTCTTAGCATACTGCGAAGTTCTAAAAGAGTTAAACCGAGGGACAATAGAAGTCGCTCTCACAAATGATGTTTCGAGGGTGTCAGCTTCAGAGCGAGAGCTATTGGATCTTTTGCTGACTGCGAGTGGACGGCCCGTCACTTGGCTTGCACTACTTAATCGAGACGATGATGAGCATGCGACACAGAACACACTTACTGAAGTATCAGATCTAATAGCGAGAGGTGGTATCCCCCAATCCACCTGTCGTCCGTTCATTATCCAGATAGACCTCAGAACACCATTTATTTTTGCCAACATGGAATGTTGGAATCCAGTACTCAACCGTGATGTCGCCGAACAAAAAAAGATTTTACAGTCGGATAATTTTAGAACAGCATTTAAGGAGGCCTTAAAAAGGCCACTAATATTTTCTTCACGTTGGGAAGTTATGACTATTCTAGAAGTACAGAATAAGTCTCTTGAGCACCTAATCGGGATGAATATTGCCGAAATCGCGGCGAAGGAAGGGGAAGATCCAGTAGACATGTTTCTTGACCTGGCGATAAGAGATGAACTTGCCATGCAATTTAACTACGAACTATTCAACTCGAATGAAGCGCTCATACCTGAGCTCATCACCGATCCTCGTATCATGATTGGCTTATCTGACGGTGGAGCCCATGTCGACGCACTTTGTGACGCAGGATACTGTACATACTTGCTCGGCCATTGGGTACGAGAAAAAGAAGTCATGACATTGGAGCGAGCAATACAAAGAATCACTACCGAGCCCGCCAATCTATTTGGAATAACACAACGAGGTCGGATCGCCGAAGGACTCGCGGCAGACTTTGCGATATTTGATCTGACAACTGTAGGGTCTGATAAGACTGGAGAAATGAGATACGATCTACCTGGGGGCGGCAGAAGACTCGTAGTGCCGTCGCGAGGTATCGAGTATACAGTCGTAAATGGCGATATTCTTTACGCTCACGGGAAAGATAGTGGCGCGCGAACTGGCACAGTTTTGAGAAGTGGGGAAGCATAGATAAATGGAATTACAGTTAGAAAAAAAATCTGTAGTTATCACTGGAGGAGCCTCTAACATTGGACGTTCTATCGTCTTAGGGTTCGCGGAGGAGAAAGCGAAAATCACGCTAGCGGATACAGACGTGAGTCAAGCTGAAATAGTGGCCTCGGAAGCGATAGAGCTAGGTGCAGAGTCGGTGACTGTTGTTGAATGTGACGTAACTAATGGCAAAAATGTTGACAAAATGTTCAGCGAAGTTGTAGCTCACAATGGGACCGTAGATGTACTTGTAAATAACGTTGGATATGACGAGCTAAAATATTTTACGCAAACTGACCCAGAATTTTGGAGAAAAATAATTGAAATAAATTTCATAGGTGTACTCAATTGCACCTACTCCGCACTATCAATTATGGCAAGTCAGAATCATGGTTCAATTGTCTCCATCAGTTCCGATGCGAGCCGACAAGGCGAACCTAAGGAAGCTGTGTATGGGGGTATGAAAGCTGGCGTAAACAGTTTCATGAAAACCATAGCAAAAGAGAACGGTCGGCACGGCATACGTTGTAACGTCGTTTGCCCTGGAGTCACCATTCCCGCCGAACCCCATGCTGTCGGGGGAAACAGCATGTGGTCCGATATGGACTCAATGTTCACCGTGGAGCAACTCGAAAAAATCGCTAACTCTTTGCCTTTAAAAAAAATAGGCCGACCTAAAGATGTTGCAAATGCAGTTCTATTCCTCGCATCTGAAGCTGCCGGTCACGTTACTGGCCAAGTACTAAGCGTCAGTGGCGGGTACAGTATGATCGGATGATAATGATCCGAACACTCTTCTTTACCTCGGCGCCATTCGAATAGCGCCGTCAAGTCGGACGCTTTCTCCGTTAAAATACGAATTCTCAACCATAGTGACAGCAAGATGAGCGAACTCAGGAGGTACACCCAGACGTTTCGGGAATGGAACAGAAGCTGCTAGAGCTTGCTTAACGTTGTCAGGTGCGGCCTGAAGTAATGGAGTATCGAAAATACCCGGCATAATAGTATTTACACGTATACCTTCACTCATCAGATCTCTAGCGATGGGCAAAGTCATCCCGACGACACCTGCCTTAGAGGCCGAGTACGATGCTTGACCCATTTGTCCATCTTGCGCGGCGACACTCGCAGTGTTGACGATCACTCCACGTTCCCCAAACTCATCACATGGATCTAGGGTCATCATCCCTGCAGCAGATAAAGCAATACAGCGAAATGTTCCTAGGAGGTTAATCTGTACAATAAGCTCAAACTTATCCATCGGAAAAGTCTTAATTGCTCCAGTCTGTTTGTCCCGTCCTGCCGTCTTAACAGCATTTCCTGTCCCTGCGCAATTAACTAGAATTCGTTCTTGACCTATCGTTTCTCGAGCTTTAGCAAAGCCAGATTCGCAATCCTCTTGAGAAGTCACGTCAACCTTACAAAATACGCCCTTCAGTTCTTGAGCCAAAGCTTCTCCTTGTTCTACATTAAGATCAAAAAGAGCCACTTTTACTCCCTTGCTCGCAAGCAATCGTGCAGTAGCAGCGCCAAGTCCTGAAGCTCCTCCTGTAATTACGGCTGACATCGACGAATTCAATTGCACAGTCTTTCTCCTTCAAAATTATTAAATTAACTATATAGTAACTGCTTAGCTACTCAAATTACTAAAACCCATTCCGTAAAAATAATCTGTGTCACTTATTAAGTATACGCAACTTTCTAGCATTCCAGCCTGAAACAGCCGCAATAATTCCACATGTTGCCGCGATAGAAAAGGGAATTATATAACTCCCAAATAGATCAAAAAGATAGCCCCCCATCCATGGACCAAATGCTGCTCCTAAGGCGCTCCCAAATAGTGCCGTCCCCAAAATAGACCCAAAATTATCACCTTCGAACCGATCAGACATCATCGCTGGCATTAACGCAGCTGTAGCGGAGTACCCCACACCCAATAAAATAGCGTAAATGTAAGCGCCAGTCAGGCTGCCGATACTACCCACCATGAGCAGTACCAAAACACTTAACACCATGATGCTGATACCACTAACATAAACTAGTTCTCGCTCTATGTAATCTGACATCCAGCCACCGCCAGTTTTACCAATAATGCTAGCAATGCCAACAAGCCCAACTATTCCTGAGGCTGTCAGCGCCGCAATACCATGATCGACTAAGTACGCAACTTGGTGCACGTGTAACGTCTGGGAACATACACCACCAAAAAAGAAAGCACTCGCCATATACCAAAATTGTCGACTCTTTATCGCATCGGCATAAACCATACCTGAGTTATTGTTCTGGCGATCTGGCTGAGTATTTGTTGGAGCGGTGATTTCTTCATCCAAAAGCGGGTTTGAGTTTTTTAGTAGAAACAAGGCAGAGGGTAATATCACGATAAGACCTATCAGCGCAAAAATCTGAAATGCAACCCGCCAACCAAACGAATCAATGAGGAATTGGCATAACGGAACAATAACCAGCATCCCCACTCCAATACCCGAGCTCACAATCCCGAGCGCTAGTCCGAGTCGATGCTGAAATCGTTTTTGTACGATGACAACAGAAGGCGTCCACCCACAGAGAGAAACAGATACTGACGTGAACAAACCAAATGTAATATACAAGTGCCAAACCTCCGTAATAACACTATTGGAGTAAAGCGCAAACGCCAACGTGAGACTACCAAGCGCCATAATTAGCGCTGGTCGGATCCGATCACATAAAAAGCCTACCAAGGGATTCATACAACCGTGCACTATCGCAAACAAAGAGAAAGCCCCTGCTAGTGAACTCCGACTCCATCCGAAATCATCTAAAAATGCCACCAGAAACACGCTGTATGCGTACCAAATGCCATAAGCAATGCCAATTATCGACGCGAGTAAAATGAGCGTAATGCGTCCCTCGTGCGGAGAGCGATTGCTTGTTACCGAAATATTCATAATTGTTCTCGTCGGGACTGAATCCTATTTATCGGTTTGAGAGGCAAAAACTCACAACCCACGCATTCGCATTGAGACGAGTCTAGACCTTAGAAATTAAATCATTGAGTGGATGTAACGCGAGACGAAGATTTCTTATTATTAAAGAGATCTGCCCATTTTTTACAATTTAGGAACTCACAGATTTAGACCAAATGTGTCGCAAAAAACTCCAGACTGCGAGCCTTCGCGGTTATGGCACTTTTCTCATCGTAGCTTGCCCTAACATCGCAGTTAAAGCCATGGTCAGCATTGTAAACAAAGATATCTACGTCAGGTTGTGCAGATTTTATGATATCCACATCGGCTAAAGGAATATGCGCATCCTTGTCTCCAAAATGCATCATAACCGGACAAAGTGGAGCCCTAGATGCCTCCCCGGAGATCCCTCCTCCGTAGTAAGACACTGCGGCAGAAACACTATTCATTGTGCAAGCAGACAACCACGTCAGAAGTCCACCGAAGCAGTAACCGACTACTCCGACCTTCCCATATTCTGTCATCGCATCTACTGCCGCCTGAATGTCCATTAACGTATTGGGCATTTCCATATCCTCAAAGGCTATTTTCAAACCTTTATTGAAGTCATCTTGATCGGTATACCCAAGCTCCACATCGCGTTCTACTCGATCAAAAATCTGCGGTGCTATCGCAGCGTAGCCCTCGGCCGCGTATGCATCTACCACTGATCGCATGTGAGGATTTACTCCAAATATCTCCTGTAACACCACGATTCCACCCTTAACGTTACCGGCAGGCACACTCGCATATGCACCAAATTCAAACCCATCCCCTGCCTTTAAATCAATTTGTCCCATTGCATTTTCTCCGAAAAAATCACTACACCTCGACCGATGGCTATAAATCTACCTTACAAAAAGCACTATTAGACATATGCTCTCTGCTTACTTATTATGCAGAGGTATCGGTCTTAGGACAAACTTAAAAATAATCGTCCTATAGAAGTCAAATATATGTGCTGGCTTAGCTAAGGGGAAATGCAAGTGAGAAAAACTAAAATCGGACTATTCGTCTTCCTAGCTCTTACGATTCTCTCTATCACTGCCTTTGCGGAAATTAAGCCTGAAAAATTGACAATCGAAAAAATGATAAAGGCTGATCCCCACCGGCTTTATCTCACCGACTTAAATTTAAATAATGTTATTGATGGCCGAATACACGTCCTAGATGGCAATAACTATAAGTACCTAGGCCTAATAAGTACCGGCATGTTCGGAGTAAATGCTCTATCGCGTGACAGCTCTAAAATGTTTGTTGCAACAACTTACTACACCAAGCGAAATCGAGGTGATAGATTTGATCAATTCGAGGTTTATAGTACCGACGACTTAAACCTAGAACTGGAAATTGAAATTCCTGCAAAACACGCTCAAGCACTCCCGTATAAAGGGACTATCACAAGCTCATTTGATGACAAATTTGTTTTCATCCAAAACGCAACTCCGGCGAGTTCTGTGAGTGTAATAAATATGAATTCGAAAAAGTTTAGCGCTGAAATATCCACGCCAGGCTGCTGGATTATTTTACCCTCAAGATCAAAGACTAATCAGTTCTCGACACTATGCGGTGATGGCACACTGATGACGATAACTCTCGATAAGCAGGGTTCAGAAAAGACAAAAACTCGAAGCGAGAAAATTTTTCACCCCGGGCAAGACCCACTATTCGTGCAAGCGGAAAGTATTGGCGATACATACTACTTCGTATCTTTCCACGGGCAGATATATGAGGTCAGCGTCGCGGATGCCAAAGCTAAATTACTTAAAACTTGGACTTTGTTGAACGATAGCGACAAATCAGAGGGTTGGCGTCCAGGCGGATATCAATTGCTTGCAGTACATGAAGAATCGAGACGACTTTATGTTGCCATGCATGATAACGGGAAAGAAGGAACTCACAAGTATCCTGCTAAAGAAATCTGGTCTTTTGATATCGACTCAAATATACGGGTTGGACGAATATCGGGCGGAAATGCAATAGCTATGACTCTGACGAAGGAAAAAATGCCGTCGTTGTATGTCTATGACGGGATGGAAGCGAAATTTCACAAATATTCTACTGAGCCGGTAATGAAAAAAGAAAGTGTAAGCGAGCCAATCGGTGAGTTTGCCGGTTTAATTGAGACGCACTAATCAAAAATGTTCGCACTCGACCTGACCTTCATCTACGCAATAAAACTAGCAATTGCCCTCGTATTCATTGTGGGCGCAATTCAAAAGCTTAAGGATATTGATACTTTTCAAGCCACCGTCGAAGCTTATGACCTGTTACCTCAATTTCTAGTCACTGGATTCTCAATAATATTGCCGGTAGTCGAATTGGTTACTGCATGCCTTCTCTTGGTCAACCTTAGTCAGGGATTGTATGGGTTGATTTTGGCGATTCTAGTGCTCTCGGTTACCACAACAGGAATAATTGTAAATCTACTACGAGGAAATCTCGACGTGTCCTGTGGCTGCGGAGGCCTCGAAGACGAAGCTCCTCTATCATGGGGCTTGGTGGGGCGAAATCTGACAATACTTGCCATGCTACTTGTCTGTTTCTCGCCAAGTGACTTAAGGTCTTTGGCCCTATTCGATACCCTCACGATAATTGGGGGCAGTCTGAGCGTTTATTTTCTATATACAGTCACGTCTCAATTGATTGCAAATCACCCCAGATTGGTCAAACTGCGGGAATCACTATGACGCAGGCACTTACAATCAGTATTATATTTCTGTGGATAGTGATTATAGGATTGGCAATTGCTATTTTCGCCCTTGCTCGGCAAATTGGAATCCTCTACGAGCGAGTTGCCCCGATGGGGGCACTAATCTTGGATGATGGTCCGAGCGCAGGGGAACAGGCGCCGGTCTTTAATCTTGCTGCGATCGGTGGTGATCGGGTCAATATTGGCTCTCCGTCTAGTAAAGGAGAATTGATATTCTTCATATCACCAACTTGTCCGGTCTGTAAAAAACTAATCCCTATTTTACGTATGCTGAGAGACAAGGAACGCGAGTCGCTTAATGTCATCTTAGCCAGCGATGGCGACGAGCTACGACAAAAAAAGTTCTACGAAAAAGCACAATTACAAGATTTTCCTTATGTCATCTCAACTGACTTGGGTATGAGCTTCAAAGTGTCCAAATTACCATATGCTGTTCTTATCGATGAAAAAGGCGTAGTTCGGAGTAAAGGCTTGATTAATAACCGAGAGCAACTAGAAAGCCTGCTAATGGCAAAAGATCTCGAAGTGGAATCAATACAAGAATATCTGCAGTCCTCGTCGTGACTTAGTTAACTGAGTATAATCAGGAGAAGGAGAAAAAAATGAAGTGGCTTGATAGTTTCTTTGAAGATAGACTCCGAGCTGTTGCGCACAGAGCATCTCGTCGAAGTGCAATTGCGCGTGTAAGCAAATGGCTTATCGGCTCAGCATTTTTGCTACCTGTGTTGCCCTTCGATCGATCTCCCAAGGCTGCTGGAGGTGCGAATCCTTCTGAAATAGCGGAAAACGAATTAGACGACCAGCACTGTGATTATTGGCGCTATTGCGCCCTTGACGGCCACTTGTGTACATGCTGTGGTGGCTCAATTACATCCTGCCCACCCGGGACAATCCCCGGCTCAGTGACTTGGATCGGCACATGCGAGAATCCTGAGGATGGGAAACATTATCTAGTGAGTTATAATGACTGTTGCGGAGCTGCCTCTTGTGGTAGGTGCTATTGCAATACCAATGAGGGAGAACGACCTGGTTACCGCATGGGTGTTCATAACGATATAAACTGGTGTATGGGTACTGATTCAACCGTTTATCATTGCACAGTGTCAGTTGTGCTTGGTACCGCAGCGGCGAAGTAATAACCTTTCGTGCCTAAGTCGAAAACGGCAGCGTTTCTACTCGGCTTGGTGCTAACTTCCTTTGCAGTATCGAGTCAATCAAGACAAAAACCTGAAATAAATTATTTACAATTCTGCCAAGGATGTCATCGAGCCGATGGCTCTGGTAGTCGCTCGAACGACGTACCAGACCTGAGAGGCTCAGTGGGGAACTTTTTATATCTAAAGGAAGGAAGAGACTTTCTAGTACAAGTCGCCGGAGTAGCTCAAGCGCCCATCTCCGATGTTGAACTTGCCGAACTGATGAACTGGACTCTATACAAGTTCGGGGCGTCAGAAATGCCTGATTTGTTTGTGCCCTATGATGCGGAAGAAGTTAGAAAATTACGAATGAACCGCCCAACAAATACTAGTATTATTCGCAATAATCTTGTACAAAAACTAATGAAAATGAATAAAGACATTTCGACTGAATAAGTATTGAGGAGGACACTATTCATGCACGTAGACTATATGGAAGTTATACGCAAGCGCTACGAAAATCTCGGATATCAGGCATACCGCTGGTTTGTAGCCGATGATGATGCCCCTTGGACTCCACTGGAAAAACGACTACATGAGTGTAAACTCGGCTTGCTGTCTACCTCGGGAGCTTACGCGTTGGGACAAGTCGCATATCATTATAAAGATGACTCGACTATCCGAGAGATCCCTTCGAATACGCAGACTGACGACCTCCGCTTCTCACACATCACTGAAAATTACCTAGTTAATCCGAGAAAAGACCCCAACTGCATACTACCAACTGAAACGTTGCATACGCTAGTTCAGAAAAAAGTGATAAAGTCACTCGCGAATACCGTATTTTCATGCATGGGAGGTACCTATTCGCAGAGACGCGTAAAAACTGAAATCGCGCCCGAGATACTCAAAAATTTTAAACGACAAGACATTGACTGCGCATTATTGGTCGCCATGTGACCCGTTTGTCATCAAACCGTGTGTTTGATTGCTCGCTATCTTGAAGCTAACGGTATCCCCACATTGTGTCTCGGCTCAGCGTTCGATATTTTAAGTGCTGGGTCCCCACCAAGAGCGATGTTTGTAAATTATCCACTGGGTCACTCAGCGGGTAAGCCATTTGATCGTGCTGATCAAGAATATGTCGTTGAGTCTGCGCTAAATGGGTTTAATTCGCTGAAGAAATCTAGCCAAATTGGGATGATAGATTCTGATTGGGGCTCAACCGGTTGGAAAAACGAGGCTAATTCTACCGCTGGAGAGGATACGCGACAGCCGCGTGATACCCGTCCTCAGTACCAGTTTGAAGAAGACAGAATCGCGGCCGAAACGATTTGAACACCGTTTAGTGCATTGATAATACTTTTGATGATAGCATGCGCTAGGCTGTTGCCTGTATCGTAAATCGCTAGAGGTACGAATTTTGCGGTTTAAAATATATTTTCGTGTTTTCAGGGTTGCATGTTCGAAGGGGGGATGATGCAAAATCTCGTGAAGTTATTTTTCTTAACAATGCTAATGGTCTTAGGTGCTGCCCAAGCCAGTACTCTCTCCAATACCTTGTCTAAAATAGATAGATCATTAGCCACGTTTGATCCGCTCGGAAAATACATCCGAAAACCAGTTGAAAAAGCAATACCTCGGCTCAAATTTAGAGGTTTTGTCAGGCAATGGTCGGATATGTTGCTGGAAAAAAATGGAACAATAGGTTCGGTCAACCAAGACTATAGATTTCTACAACTCCAAAATCTTTTCGAGCTGCAGACCTCTTATTACGTCGCTCCTGGTATAGATGTTAATGCAGTGAGCCACATAATGTATGACGGCGTGTATGACTGGCAAAATTCTGATGGTCTATCGGCTGATCGGTCGGATCGAACTAATGAACTTTACAATACCAGTGAGCGAATATTACGGGAGTTCTACGTAAGTTACAGAAAACCTAGCTTCGATCTGAAGATCGGTAAACAACAAGTCGCTTGGGGCAAAATGGACGGACAATTTATCGATATTGTGAACGGTATGGATCGTCGAGAGTCCGTCCAGCTTGAGTCGGAGGACTACGAATGGCGACGACTGCCAACTTGGATGGCTAACGCTACTGTGTATCTCGGGAAAACTACTGTTCAAATGCTATACATCATAGACTTCGAACATGACCGAGGGGCCGCGCCCGGAAGTCCGTGGGCTTCTCCTCTAAGTGTCGCAAGTAAAAATATTACCGTTGGCACTTCGAGACCCGATGCGGATACTTTTCGAGATCATCAATACGGTCTGCGAATTGATCGATCTGCCGGCGCGCTTACCTATGGTTTCGCATACATGTACGCATGGGATAAGAATCCTGTGGAGAGAATTGTAGGTACCGCATTGAGTGGTTCTGAAACCGTCCTACAAGTCCATAATCGACATGAAAGATTGCATCATTTTGGAGCAACCGCTGACTACGCTACGACCCTACAAAATATGCCTTGGGTAGGGAATGTCCCTGCGGTATTTAGAATAGAGGCGTTGTACACCAACGGCGTGAGATTCACAGATGCGGATAAAAGGACTGCCGCTCTTTCGGGCACTTTAACCGATGGTACGGTTAAAAGAGATACTGTGAGAGCTGCGGCCGCGGTCGAACTCGCTTTACCCTCAAGGACAACGTTCATTTTTCAAGGCTCTTGGTACCAAACACTTAATTATAAAGAAGGACTGGGCTATGGCTTCGGGGGAGGTATAAGTGATGAATGGAGTTTTATCCCATTAATTCATGCTTCTCGGCCCTTCGCGTTCTCCAAGGATAGACTAAAGCTCGAAGTAACTGCTTTCCCATTGATCAACGGATCAGATACGGGTTGGGGAGGTCTTAAAACTAAGGTTCGGCTACGGTATAAATTCTCTCAGTTTTTAAATGGTGAATTCAGATATACAGGATATGATACTGGAGGAGCGAATGATTATTACGGTCAGTATAATCAGTATGATAATTTCGGTTGGGAGCTAAACTATGAATTCTAAGGCTCTGAGCAGGGTTAAAGTCGTCATTAGCAATGCGATAAAAATATCGCTGTTGATTGTTTTAGTCACAGCAACGCATGCCCAAGACCAAAAATCTAACTGGAAAACTGTTGATCAAATGAGTGCTGAAGATAGGGCATTATTTGACCCTAACCATGCCACACCCAGAGATGCTAGCATCCCCTATATACCTGCTGAAAAATTCCCCTTCAAGGCACCCTATACTGCGGAAGAAATGGGCTATCGCTCGGCTCAGTTCTCGCATATTTCTCGCTGGAGCCACTCTATAAGCGACGTATTCGGAGTAGTCACAAGTTCAGGATATGTCAACCAAGGAGAATGGGCATGTTTTGTCGACTTTAGTCAGCCCGGCATAGAAGGATATATCAACTCTCCGGTGGGACAAGAGCTAGGAAGATGGATGTTGTATGAGACTTTCCCGCCCGAATCTGAGGGTGCACAACAGCTTTGGATTCCAATCAGATCAGATAAAGTAGAAAAGAAAAGATTAGAGTTCTTTTACTATTCGCCATCGATGAGACGAGTAAGGCGAATGCCTGAGCCTAGACGGGATCAACGATTCGCAAACAATGCCCAAACTTTAGACGATGTGATGGGTCGTGATCCCTGGGAGTTCAAATGGGAGCTTCTAGGAACAGATGTACTTTATGAAACAGCACGATTTCCTGCCACTCGGACCAGCATCACTTGGAACGAACCCGGGAATGGTTTTGTAGAAAGATCTGTGTCAAGCATAAAGCTAATGGGTGATGACTTTGAACATTATACTCCCGATGGTGGGGTCGAAACGTGGGTGCTTAAGGCCACAACAAAAGAAGACTGGCTGCCGGATTATAATGAAAAGTACCTCATCGTCTGGGTGGAGAAGCATACTTTTTTTATCTTACGTCGTGAGAAGTATGGACATGACGGACGTTTAATTACTATTGAAAGTAGAATGTCCGAAAAGGAGAATCCAGCTCTTGGGGATCTCGGCTATACGTCCAAAATGGGGACGTATTGGAATATAGATCACGATCTAATTTCATATAGCTTTCATGACGCGCATAAGCCTCGAGTGTGGTCGGACGAGCAAAAAAATATGATATTTAAGGCGGAATTCATGCCTCGAGAATGGCTTTTCGAACCCATTCCATCCCAATTACGACTTGATTCTCCAGACGAGTTCTTCCTAAGACCGCACTTATATCCCGACAAATTCCCAAATCATAGGAATACCGTGCTACCACCGGAGGTACTGTCGCGTTATCAACAGCAAGAGATAGCGAAAAAGCTTGTTTTTGAGACCGAATAGTACGAGATGTTTCGATGCTCGAAATTAATTTTTGTCGCGATACTTTTGCTGTTGGGATCATGTACCGAGGATAACCAGCAGAAAATAACAGGGCAACCTCCTGGCCCATATAAAATGACTCTGACAGCACCGCATCGAATTGAAGTGGGGCAAGAGGTCATACTAACCACAGAAATTACGCATAGTGATACAGGCATGCCGGTCGAAAATCTTCGAACATTACATGAGAGACGTGTCCATAATTTTATTACTAATTTAGATTTTACTAACTTTTCTCACATTCACCACGAAGACTTTAACGCACTAAAAGCTGAGCAAATCGAGTCAGCAAAATTGTCTTTTCCTTACACCTTCCCCACGCCCGGCAAGTATAGAATGGTAAGCGAATTTACTGATTCTAAACGTAGCTGGATAAAGCATTTTAATTTGGAGGTTGGTTATAGTGCGCTTATAAATGACCACCATCTGAAGAAAACTAATACAAATACGGTGCAGAACTACACGGGCACACTATCTTTTGCATCGCAAACACCTATCGCGGGCGCACCGATTGAGATGGAGGTTTACATATCGAGGGATAACGTACCCGTGAGCGACCTTAAGCTTTGGTTGGGGAGCGAAGCTCATGTTGCTATATGGAGAGATGATGGAAAATATTTTGGACATACGCACGCTTACACACCCGCAATGAGACAAATGATGGGAGGCCTTGCACACCAGAAAAAATCGCATGCAACCAATCCGAAAATGATTCAAGAGATGATGCTTCGAATGATGTCACAACCATCTGAATTAATTTTCGAGGGTCCAACTATTCCCGTATTTTATATATTTCCACAGCCGGGTAAATACGTGATGCATTTTGAATGCGCTCCAAACGGTAATCCAATTGTTTTCCAATTTATCATCAACGTCCTGCCTAGCGCGAAAATCCTGCCTACTCACGAACATGCAGCAAATGAAATCCAGTAAAAGTGATGGCGGGCTGAAATATATTTTGCTAGCTATAAGTCTTGCCACCCCAGGATACGTAAATTCCGGGCACGGTTTTTTTAATAGTTTCGAAGGAGTACCTTGGCTACCAGAACCAGGTCTAATGCCCGACCAATTTGTATATTTCATTGATGAAGCTATCGAGAAATTTCAAACTAGCTCGTATGTCGACTCTTTGGTAATCAAAAAAAAGTATCTAACCTTTGCCGAGGAAAAATTAGCTGAGGGTGTCGCACTATTGAAAGATAGCAATACAAATCACCACGTACGAATCGAAAACAGTTACGCTCACTATCTGACAATACTAAGCCAATCTTTTTCTGAAAATCAAAGTACAGATGAAACTAATTACCAGCAATACTGCGCTGACCGACTTCTGCAGCACATGTATATTCTTTCCATCGAAGTAATAGACTCAGATCGCTCTGCGGTAAATCATTTTCTAACTCTCAACGAAATCGCATCCGAGAATTATCGTAAATTGATTAAACATTTAAGCAGAGATTTTATCGATTCACATTTCTTCAAAAAGGAAGAGGTGAAATGGTCTTGGGAGATAGCTTTAGAATCTGACTGAGTGCATTCACTATCGACTTAATGGCAGTCACTACAATCGTTCCAAGACTCCAACTAATAGGCCAATAAGCCCACCAAAAACTCCACCCCAAACCACTAGCCAGCCTAGATGCTTCCTAATCATGTTCTCTACAATATCCTTAACCTTCCTGGGCGTTAGCTCATCTAATCTACGCTCGATAATTGCCTCTATCTGTCCTATTAACTGTTCTGACGCGCCCGACTCTCCCGAATCTTCATCAACTATTTCAGCTAATATTCCTTTTAATTTTTCCACCATCGGCTCCCGAAGCGGCTCTAATGCCTCCCTACCGCCAAGCATTTTAAGCATTCCACCCATGGATGATTCCTCGATAGCTTCGACGAGGCCTAAAAATACTCGATCAAAATCGGCCTTTTTAGCCAAATCTTCAATTCCACTGCTACCGGCTTCAGAGAGAAAACGATCAATTTGCTCTCTAGTAAAAAACTCGTTCACGATAAGTTCTTTGATCCCCAGCTTAA
>CAJWTO010000016.1 GCA_913047675.1 uncultured Pseudomonadota bacterium
GCGTAAGTGAAGACGATAAAGCAGCGTTCAGATGGTTCTCCGAAGCCGCCGAGGATGGAGTATCGGAAGCTTGGTTTAATTTGGGTGAAATGTATCGGTCAGGGGAAGGTGTAAAGGTAGATCTTAGTGAAGCTATAAAATGGCTCGAGCGTGCGGCACTCTCCGAAGATGACGATGCCTATTATAGTCTAGGTCTAGCGTTTGAGGCTCAAAATGCGGATGAGAGTTTATCTAAAGCATTCAGTTGGTATCTTATAGGAGCTGAAGCGGGTCATGCGCTGTCGCAGTACGGTCTCGCTAATCTTTATGCAAATGGATCTGGAGTAGATACGAATTATTTTCGAGCATACATGTGGGCTACATTATCTTCTGTAGGAGGTGCTCCAGACGCAGGAAGACTAAAATCCTTTTTGGCGAAAGAGATGACTCGGAGTGAGTTAGACGTGGCTCAAAATGCCGCAGCTTCCTGCTTGGAAATGGCATATATTGACTGCTAGGCTGTAAGCGGAGCTCGGCGATAGTGTGGGCCGGTCATTTCAGCTAGTGCATCTGAATAGATGGTTGTATGATATTTGATAGCTATAAACGGGGAGGTGTCGCTATGAAGTTGAAATTTACGTTGGTGTTAGCCGGGTTACTGGTTGCAACAGCCATAGTTGTGAGTGCCGAAACCGAGACGGCATGTGAGAGGGTAGACGGAGCCATAAAAATTTATGAAATTGGCGACAATCCGGTTAAAGATACTGACGGCAACGCCGGGGATGCATGTAAAGAGCTCCCAGATAATTATAAAATAAATATTTTTCGTTTCGGCTTGTGTACGGCCTCTCCTTACAATGCTACAAATAGTCTTGATAGCTGTTCTTTTCTAGTTAATTCCGATGCAGGTATTTCACATGAGATTGCCTATCCCGCTAAAGCGGACGTAACTACTAATAGTAAGATGGCGATAGGTTCTTACGATCACATGGTATTGGTCTTGGAAAATAAACTGGGTATTAAACATACAGAAGAGTTTGATACTGCGATTTACGGGGCTACAGGCTCTGGAAAGAAATGTTGGACTATTGCAAGTACAACTGCTTTCGCGGGACAGAGATCAGGTGTTATAGAGGCTAGTCCGGCTACCCCTGCGATGGATTGTGGAGACACACCGGTGCCAGCGTACTCGTATGAGATTTTTGACTCAATGGGCGAAGGTGGAGAAAGTCCAGTTTTCAAAGCAGAGGATGACGAAGGCTTCGAGATGCAGGGTGGCATCATGCGAGCGAAACTACTTAAATCTGACTTAACCACGGCTACCAATTTTGAAGATGCGGATCGTATGTTGGTTGCCATACAGCTAAAAAGTTCCAAAGCTATTAGTGAATCTACCACTGGATTTGAAATAAGATTTAAGATGACGGACTCTGTGAGTGTTGATCTGTCTTATGATGAAGGCGCAGACCGACTTTATGCCGTAAAAAATGGTGCTGATCCTTTTCAAATAGATCTTATTGTGAAATAAATGATCTAACTTTTTTCTTGCTCTAGGTAGTCGATGAAATTAGAGACTTTATTACCTCTAGGTAAAGTTGACCCCGGTCTTCGAGAGCCTGAAGTTGCATTTGATCTCCAAACTATTGGCAGTGAAGCACTGAAAGTAGAATCTCTTGGCTATGATAATGTCATGTTTGAAGAGACAAAGTATGACCCTTATATCGCGATGGCACTGGCTGCGAATGCTACTCAGACCGTGGGGATAGGCACTGCTGTAGCTATCGCCTTTCCAAGAAGCCCGGCGGTCACCGCGATGAGCGCGTGGACGATTCAAGCGCTATCAGGTGGACGTTTTACTCTTGGTTTGGGCACTCAGGTGCGCGCTCATATTGAGCGTCGTTTCGGACTTAAGTGGTCTGCAGCAGGGCCTTGGATCCGCGAATATGTTCTTGCGGTTAAAGAGATCTGGCGGGCGTGGCAGTGCTCTGAGCAACCTAACTTTTCAGGACAACATTATAATATTAATCTTTCAGTGCCACTGTTTGATCCAGGGCCGATCGAATTTCCTGATATTCCGATACATCTTGCTGCGGTTAAACCTTTCATGTGTCGGGTTGCGGGAGAAGTGGCGGATGGTCTTAGACCGCACCCTGTTTGTACCGCAGACTATATTCAAAACGTGATGTGGCCAGCTGTTCGTAAAGGTGCGACAAATGAAAATCGGGACGTTGATGATTTTTCGATGAGTATCAAACCGCTTATCGCCACCGCACCAGATGAAGATCAGTTGCAGCACAAAATCCGTGATATTAGGGCAAGAGTAGCATTTTATGCGTCCACTCCCGCCTATCGCCCCGCTTTCGCTCATCATGGGTTAGGTGACTTGGCGGATAAGTTAAAGTTATTGTCGCGAGCCCAGAAGTGGGAAGAAATGCCAAAATTTATTTCGGACGAAGTATTAAATCAGTATGCCTGCGTAGGGACTTACGACGAGATCACGGATATATTAGCTCGGCGTTATAAAGATGTAGTCACTCACTGTGAATTTAGTATCCCAGTTTCAACTCCCGAAGATCATAATATTTTAAGGGAAATGGTCGTCGCTCTACGAGGCGCCTAGCCCCAAAGCTAGGAAATTAATTTCAACTTGTTCGCTCGGGTTAATTTCTTTATGGCTGCTTCTCTTTTCGCCGCATCACTTTTGCTATGAAAACTCTCGACATGTATTAGGTCAAGGGGGCTTCTTCCTCTGGTATATTTAGCACCTTTACCCATTTGATGCGCTAGAAGGCGATTTTCTAAGTTGTTTGTGATCCCAGTGTATAAAGTTTGGTCTGAGCATTTCAAAATATAGAGTACCCAATTCGAATTGCTGTCTTCGCTTACCATAAATAGCAATAATGTTCCTCTAAAGGTCTACGATTGGCGATCAGTGGAGAAAAATGCTAATTCTTCAAGAGCCGACTTATATACGCTGTCTGGTAGAACTTCTAATGCGGCCAGACCATTTGAAGCTTCTGACTGAGCAAGTTTTAGGGTGTATTGAATAGCCCCGGTCGATTTAATAGCATCTTTGATTTCGTTTAAGTGTTGTAAGCCGCCCGAAATTATTGTCTCGCGAATAATAGTCGATTCTTGCTTAGTTCCATTCCACATCGCATACAAAAGCGGGAGAGTTGGTTTCCCTTCGGCTAAGTCGTCTCCGATATTTTTTCCGAGCGTCTCGGATGAAGATTCGTAGTCGAGCGCATCATCTATAAGCTGGAAAGCTGTTCCTACGTGCCGACCATAAGCATTCATGGATAAGATCTTATCTTCACTATTCCCTGCCATGATCGCTCCTAAACCTGAAGCGGCCTCAAAAAGTTTAGCCGTCTTGTGCTGGATAGTATTGAGGTATTGTTTCTCGGTTGTTTCCGGATCGTTGCAACTGAGTAGTTGCATGACCTCGCCCTCCGCAATGATGTTAGTAGCGTCTGCTAACACCTCGAGCACGAGATTATTCTCGAGAGCGACCATCAGTTGGAACGCTTTTGAATAAAGGAAATCACCCACAAGGACACTAGCAGGGCTCCCCCACAAAATATTTGCTGTCTTCTGCCCACGCCTCATTTTTGAGTCATCAACGACATCATCATGCAACAGTGTTGCCGTATGCACCAACTCTAAGATCGCCGCGATATCAATATGTTGACTGCCTGCGTAGCCGCACGCTCTAGCGCTTAGGAGTGCGATAAGTGGCCGTATTCTTTTCCCACCGCTGGTGATTACGTATTGCGCAAGTTGATTGATCAAAGGTACTTTGGAAGATAATTTTGCGCTAATCAGAGCGTCAACTTTCTGACTGTCGTTTGCTACTAAATCTCTCAGTTTTTCGATTTTGTCTTCGATTAGATATGCTCGCTGGTTTTTTTATCCGTTTTTCTATTCTCTTAGAGTATGAGCTTGCCAATTGAATTGGTAAAAAGCTATGCTGATTCTACAATTTTCCTTGTGTCCTATCCATGATTTACGTAGAATCTCGCCTTCGCCATGAAGTTGGTTACTTAAATTTTAACGGATATTGACGATGATGCATGCAGTAATTAAGACTGGGGGTAAACAGTACAAGGTTAGCCCTGGTGACAAGCTTAATGTTGAGACACTATTGGTTGAATCCGGTGAGGACGTTGTGTTTGATGAAGTATTGTTAATAAATGATGGTTCTAACATAGATGTTGGAGAGCCATTATTGGCTGGGGCGAAAGTAACTGCTAAAGTAATTGAGCATGGGCGTGGTGATAAAATTAGAATTATAAAGTTCAAAAGGCGCAAGCACTATAAGCGTCAGATGGGACACAGACAAAACTATACTCGAGTCGAGATAATTGGCGTAGAGAAAGGGTAGAGAACTATGGCACATAAAAAAGCAGGTGGGAGTACTCGCAACGGTCGCGACTCAGAATCAAAACGGTTAGGAGTGAAAAGGTTTGGCGGTGAGCAAGTTGCCGCTGGTAATATCCTAGTGCGCCAAAGAGGAACTCATTTTCATCCAGGAGATAACGTAGGTTGCGGTAAGGATCATACATTGTTTGCGACTAGCGGTGGTCAGGTCCTTTTTCAGAGGAAAGGTAGACTTAATCGAAGGGTAGTTAGCGTTGTAACCGAGTAGTCTCAAAATAACGAGATCACCTCATTTAAGCCCCGCATCAGACGGGGTTTTTTGTATTTGATATGTTTTTAACACTAGAAATAGAAAAGAAGCACCATGAAGTTTGTTGATGAGGCCTATATTACCGTGCATGCTGGTAAAGGTGGGGATGGTTGTCTGAGTTTCAGGCGGGAAAAATATATACAATTTGGGGGTCCTGATGGTGGTGACGGCGGCGATGGTGGGAGTGTATTCTTGGAGGTCGATTCCCGTCTAAACACGTTAGTGGACTTTCGCTACAAGCGTATATTCAAAGCAGTCAGCGGAGATGCAGGAGCTGGGCGTCAACGCATTGGCAAAAGTGCAGAAGACTTAATTATTAAAGTACCAAAAGGAACGCTGGTTTTTGTAAAGGGTACCGATGAATTGTTGGGTGATCTTATTAAGGTTGGAGATCGCTTGTTAGTTGCGCAGGGCGGATTTCATGGGCTAGGAAACACCAGATTTAAAAGTAGTGTTAATCGCTCGCCTCGAAAGACTACACCAGGTTCTCTCGGGGAAGTGAGGGATCTGCGATTGGAGCTGAAACTCCTTGCTGATGTCGGGTTGGTGGGGTTTCCTAACTCTGGAAAGTCTACTCTGATTAGTCGGGTTTCGGCGGCAAGACCCAAAGTGGCTGATTATCCTTTTACGACTTTGTCACCAAATTTGGGAGTAGTGAGTCTTAATCCTGAACAGAGTTTCGTTATGGCGGACATCCCTGGCATTATTGAAGGTGCATCCTCCGGCGCGGGTTTGGGGCTTCAATTTTTAAAGCATCTCGAGCGTACGAGAATCTTCCTCCATTTAATAGATATTTCAGGTACCGATCCTGAGCGAGAGCCTGTACGGGATTTTCAAACGATCCAAGCTGAGCTAGAGCAGTATGGCGAAAAAGTCTCTAAGCAACAAAGGTGGGTAGTTTTGAACAAGGTAGACTTGGTCGATAATGTTGCGCTCGAATCTTTCGAGGATCGTCTTAGGATTGCTGGTTGGGGTGGTAAAATATACCGTACTTCAGGAGCGACTGGTAAAGGGTGTCAGGAATTGATGTACGATGTGTATAATTGGCTAGCAGAACAGGAGCAGTCCCGCGCGTGATGGAAGACGAGTTTAGTTTGCGGCAGCATTTAGGTGATTCGCGTAGGTGGGTCATTAAGATTGGGAGTGCGTTAAGCACTAATGAAGGGGTTGGCTTAAATCACGCGGCTATAGAGACATGGTCGAAACAGATAGTTTCTTTAATGTCGGCTGGTCACCAAGTTGTTTTAGTAACGTCGGGATCTGTCGCTGAGGGAGCCACCCGACTAGGATGGAAAGAGCGTCCCCATTCGTTACCTCAGCTACAGGCTGCTGCTGCAATAGGGCAAATGGGACTGGTTAGGGGCTGGGATCTGGCTTTTGAAAAATCTGCCTTGCAAGCTGCTCAAGTTTTGTTGACTCATGATGATCTATCAGATCGTACCCGATATTTGAACGCGCGTAGCACTCTTTCAACATTATTAGAGTTAGGCGTGATCCCTGTGATTAATGAAAACGACACCGTAGCTACCGCTGAGTTAAATTTAGGAGACAACGACACTTTGGCAGGTTTAGTTAGCAATTTAGTCGAAGCTGATCTTATGGTCATCCTAACAGATCAGTCTGGGATTATGACCGCTGATCCGCGGTTGCAAAGCGACGCAAAACTAGTTGAGTATGCGAGTGTTGATGATCCAGAGTTAGACAGTAGAGCGGGTTCTGGCGGTGCTTGGGGGCGCGGAGGAATGAGGACTAAACTTAGGGCTGCTAGGCTAGCCGCTCGGTCTGCTACCTCTACAATCATTGCAGACGGACGAGTTGAGGATATCTTGTTAAGTATCCGCCAAGGCGTTGGTATCGGGACGTTATTGCATTCAAAACAAGAAAAAGTTGCGGCAAGAAAACAATGGCTAGCAGGCTCGCTGCGACCTTCAGGTAGCCTGATTTTGGACGAAGGTGCTTGCAATGCATTAGTGAGGCAGGGGAAAAGTCTTCTAGGGGTAGGCGTTTTGAAGGCTAGCGGAGATTTTGGTAGAGGTGATTTGGTTCAGCTTTTTGACCCTGATGGGCTCGAGATCGGAAGAGGACTCGTGAATTACACGTCTTTAGAGTGTCGAAAAATAATAGGTATACCCTCGAGTGCAATTGAAGAAACCCTAGGTTTTGCGCATGAGCCTGAATTGATACACCGAGACAATTTACTAGTCGAAGGCCTTAACTAGATAGACGCTACGCGCCCACTCTTTGACTACATGTTTTTTATGCGAGCGTGCAGTCTCGATTTATGGCGAGCAGCCTTGTTTCCATGGATTATTCTGGTACCAGCCATCTTATCTATAACCGGCATCGCTAGACGGTAAGCGGCTTCCGCTGAAGATTTGTCGCCAGATTCAATAGCCTTAATTACGTTTTTAATACGTGTCCTCAGCAAGGATCTTTGTCCAGCATTACTTTGACGTCTTTTTTCAGATTGACGCGCGCGTTTTTTTGCTTGAGCTGTGTTAGCCAATTCAAATTTCTCCAAAAATCGTAAGTGAAGGCGCGAAACTATGCTGTGTTATGGAGGAATTGTCAATGGAAAATATGTCCGGCGACAATAATTTAAAAGGTATATTACTATAGGAGGGATTGGGCTGGACTATTTTAATGAAACAAGTGGATGAGTAATAAACTTTTAAGACCGCTCGCGGTGATAGGAAATTTGACCTTTATTTCACGGATATTAGGCTATATTCGCGATGTATTGATCGCGACCATTTTTGGCGCTGGTATAAGCACAGATGCGTTTTTCATAGCGTTTAAGATACCCAATTTTTTTCGGCGGATATTTGCAGAGGGCGCTATGTCCCAAGCCTTCATTCCGGTATTAGCCGAATCTAGGAGAAATGACGAAAAATCCGCTGGCGACTTGATTAGAGCGGTAAGTGGAGCTCTGTCAGTTACCGTTTTTGGTGTTGTGCTACTTGGGGTTTTGTCTGCGCCACTCATTGTATACGTGTTTGCGCCAGGTTTCGTGGCGACGCCTGAAAAAGCTGCGCTTACTGCTGATTTGCTGCGAGTAATGTTCCCTTATTTAGGCCTAATATCTATTTGTGCGCTGACTTGGGGAGTGATGAATAGCTATAATAAATTTGCTACTCCTGCGTTTTGTGCAGTGCTATTTAACGTAGTGCTAATCTCAGCAATACTGTTCATGACGGACTATTTTGAGAGACCTATTATGGCATTAGCTGTCGCAGTCCCGTTGGGTGGCCTGATGCAATTGATGTTTTCTGTATGGGGTATTAACCGGCTAGGATTTTCTTTACGGCCACAATTTAATTGGAATCATCCCGGTGTCACGAAAATCCTTCATCTGATGGCGCCGGCAGCACTCGCGGCGTCTATTGTGCAAGTTAATTTGATGATTGATCTGGCGATAGCATCATTTTTAGAGACAGGCAGTATTTCTTGGTTATATTACTCTAACAGACTTGTAGAATTCCCTTTAGGCGTTTTCGGCGTTGCATTAGCTACCGTTCTTCTTCCGAATTTATCCACCTCCGCTGCCGAAGACGATGTGCGGAAGTTCTCTTCTACAATCGATTGGGCTTTAAGGTGGGCAGCAATGATCGGACTACCGGCAGCAGCAGGTTTGATCATATTGTCTGACGAGATGATTTTAACGCTTTTTGGCTATGGTGCGATCACAGAGAGAGATGTTTTAATGAGTAGTAACAGCCTATCCGCCTATTCTATGGGTTTATTTGCTTTCATTATGATTAAAATATTTGGTCCTGGTTATTACGCGAGACAGGACATGCGAACACCTGTAAAATTTGGGTTAGTGGCTATTGGGATTAATTTGATTTTTAATTTATTGCTGGTGGCTCCTCTGGGGCATACCGGCCTAGCATTGGCTACTGCCATAGCAGCAAATGCTAATGCTTTAATGTTGTGGCATGGGTTGCGCAAAAAAAATATATATATACCTACAGAGGACTGGTTGTTGTTCGTGATACGAATTTTTATCGCCATTTTGGGCATGATGGGCTTTTTATTTTATGTCGCGTCACCATTATCTTCTTGGATGGATTGGTCTTTTGGCGCTAGATTTTATCATCTTTTCTCATTTATTTTAGGCAGTGGTTGTGTGTATTTTACGGTTTTACTACTTGTGGGGATGAGGAAGAAACATGTTGGACAATTTGGCGTGTAATTTGGCATGAAAATAATTCGTGGACTAAATAATATAAGAAGTGAACATTTTGGTTGCGTCGCGACGATCGGTAATTTCGACGGGGTACATCTGGGGCATGCCGAAATTCTTAAAAGGTTGAAATTTAAATCGCATCAACTGAATGTACCTAGTGTAGTAATTGTGTTTGAACCACAGCCAGCTGAGTATTTCAGGAGGGGTAGAGTACCGGCAAGATTGTCTCGCTTGACTGAAAAGGCGCAATTAATAAGAGATAAAGAAATTGACTTCCTTTTAGTTCTTCGTTTTTCCAAAGAACTTTCCAGCTATACGCCAGAGCAATTTGTCCAGAATATATTGGTTAGTAGGTTAGGTATAAAGGCACTTATTATTGGAGATGATTTTCGGTTTGGATCTGGTCGGGGTGGAGATTTTAATTTACTTTCCACCCTTGCAAATTTTCATAATTTTGCAATTGAACAAACGCCGCCGTTTCTATTCATTGGAAAAAGAATTTCGAGCACTTATATACGATATCTGCTTCGCCATGGTTATATGCGTGAGGCCGAACGGATGTTAGGGCACCGTTATTGTATTGAGGGTCATGTGGTGCATGGTCATAAGCAAGGGCGTGAATGGGGATTCCCCACTGCAAATTTGAATTTGTATCGAGCTACTTGCCCAATTTCGGGGATCTTTTCAGCTCGAGTTCATGGTTTGAAGTCAACACCCCTGATGGGGGTCGCGTACGCTGGTTCTAGACCGATTATTGACGATCCTCGCTACGTTTTAGAAGTACACATGTTCGATTATGATGAGGACTGTTATGGAGCGAAAATTAGCGTGGAATTTTGCGATAGGATCAGAGACGACATGGAGTTTCATTCTTTTTCTGCTATGGCCGACCAAATAAAGAGAGATTGTGAAATCGCGAGGAGGAAATTAACGTTTGACTACTCGTAATTACGATCTGATGAAATGGATAGGTTTTGCTGTGATTATCGCTCTGATTGATCAAATAACTAAGTATCTTGCCACTGCTAATCTAGTTTACGGGGATCCCCATGCGCTTATTCCTGGTATAAATTTAACTTTGTTTCACAATACTGGGGCAGCATTTAGTTTTTTAGCTGATCAAGGCGGTTGGCAACGATGGTTCTTTGCGATCCTAACAACAATGGTTTCTTTGGGTTTGATAGTTTGGCTTAAATTTTTGTCTCATGAGGAAAGGGCAACTCGAATAGCGATTTGTTTAATCTTGGGCGGCGCAATTGGAAATTTGTTCGATAGGCTAACATGGGGTTATGTAATTGATTTTATTCAATTATATTATTCCAGTTGGTACTGGCCTATATTCAATGTTGCTGATGCTTCTATTACGATCGGGGCAGTATTATTGATCTTCGCAGGCAGTCATTTTGAGAAAGCGGCCTAAAATGACGGAAAAAATCCTAATTTAATGAATAGTATAATAGAATAGAATCGTCGTTTGATTATTAGGGACAGCTTTTAGACATGCAAATTCATCTAGCTAATCCTCGTGGCTTTTGTGCTGGCGTTGATCGAGCCATTGGTATTGTAGAACACGCGTTGGACCTTTTCGGGGCTCCAGTTTACGTTCGCCATGAGGTCGTGCATAACAAGTATGTTGTAGATGGTCTGAGAGAAAAAGGAGCTGTCTTCGTTGAGGAATTAGATGAAGTTCCCGATGATGCTACAGTGATCTTTAGTGCTCATGGCGTAGCTAAGGCTGTGAGGGAAGAGGCTGCGCGCAGAAAACTTAGAGTGTTTGATGCCATTTGCCCTTTAGTCACAAAAGTCCATATGGAAGTGGGACTTTATCAGAAAGAGGGAAGAGAATGTATATTGATTGGTCATGCTGGGCATCCGGAAGTAGAAGGCACTCTTGGGCAGTACAAAAAATCAGAAAGCGGAGCTGGCGGAATGTATCTGGTGGAGTCCGTTCAAGATGTTTGGAACTTAGTGGTGAAGCAGCCTAAATTTTTGGCATTTGTCACGCAAACTACTTTATCGATGGACGATACTGCCGTGGTAATAGACGCTTTACGAGAAAGGTTCCCCAACATTTCTGGACCTAAGAAAGAAGATATATGTTACGCCACCCAAAATAGGCAGGACGGTGTGAAGAACATGGTGAGTCACTGTGATCTGATTTTGGTGGTGGGCTCGCAAACTAGTTCTAACTCTATGCGCTTGAAAGAAATCGCCGAGAAAAAAGGTATTGCGGCCTATTTGATTGATAGCGCTGACGAAATCATACCGGATTGGCTTGAAGGAAAAAATGCAGTCGGTGTTACTGCCGGCGCCTCGGCACCGGAAATTTTAGTTGAGCAAGTGATACAAACTCTGCGGGATAGAGGCGGATTAAAAGTGACTGAGGTACCTGGGATTGAGGAAAAGGTAGTTTTTAGTATGCCACGAGAACTAATAATCGCCGGGAAGTCAAAAGCCGGCTGAGAATTATTTTCAAGAATAAGTAAATGCTAATTATTCGCATTTATGCTAGACACAGTCTAAATGTTGGATATACTTGATAGTCATGAAAACTTTCAATGTCATTCCTCCCGTTGCCAAAAGCGACATCCCTAACGTTTTGCTAGGGGCTGGTATATCTATTACTCCGCAACGCGTCGAAATTGCCTCTATTCTTCTATCTAAGATACAGCACTTGTCAGCCGATCATATTAGGAAGACGCTAAAAAGCAATAATATGGCCGTGTCTAAGGCTACCGTATATAACACACTCGGTCTTTTCGTAGCGCGGGGTATTGTCCGAGAGTTGATCGTAGACGGCGTATGTAGCTTCTACGATTCGAACACCAAGGCACATCACCACTTTTACGATACCGATAAGTCGGAGTTAATTGATTTCCCTTCGGATGATACGCAAATCCAAAATCTCCCCGAATTACCCCCTGGAACTGAAATGGACCGTGTTGACTTGGTGATCCGCTTGCGCCGCCAAGAGCGCAATTAAAAGAAGTACTAGTCCTTGTCCTTAGATTCTCGCCGGAGTAGCTCAGTCGGTAGAGCAGTTCACTCGTAAGTACTAGGTCTCAAATAAAAATCATATAAAACAGATGTTTAAAAATTAGCAGTATATTTTTCACTTGAAAAAATTAATCTATTGCTGGATTGGCACAGTTGGTAGCGCAACTCATTCGTAACGAGTAGGTCGCAGGTTCGATTCCTGCATCCAGCACCAATTTTCTTAAGCTTTAATCCGTTCATGAAATTCAAAACTTGTGTCTCCTGGTAAATTTATTTTCTTATTTTTTACCGTCAACTTGACTATGAGATTTAACTATCGCCCTTTTTAGATCGGTAGCATGAATAGAATCGCTACTTCCATAAGGAAGGTCTTTGTCTAAATTAATGTATGATAGAGTATTAAGATGATAAAAATAGCTCATGATAGGGAGAACTAAGTGACTACAGACCAACAATACCTGATTGAAGCTGCTGATCGAATTATGATCCAAGACATGTTAGGCCGCTACGCCTTCGCTTGTGATTACGAACTCGGTAACCCGGCCGCATGGTCGGCTCTTTTTACCGAAGACGGCCGCTTCGAGGTCCCCGCCATGGGAGTCGTTGCGGCGGGACATAAAGAGCTCGAAAGACTAATCGATGGAACGCACAAAACAGTTCCCGGAATTCATCACGTGATGACTAACTTCGTCATCGATATCGATGGAGACACCGCGCGCGGCAAATGCGAACTCAATGAGTTTTTACTCCGCCCCGAGGCAATTCACAGTAACCTGCAAGGCTGGTACGAGGATGAATACGTGAAGCGCGAGAATCAGTGGTATATCGCCGTGCGTCGCGTCCATCTGACTGAGGATGCGGGCGCCGTTGCGATGAGCGGCAAGATCGGCGAGCACTTCGGGGATTTTTTGGCTATGTTGGGGAATTTCAAAAAGGAAGGCTAGTCTGGTCAACAAATCTCGGCGGCTGAGCACAACCTTGTGCGATGGTTTAAATTCGACGAATAACTGTTCCTAGCGGATTAGTTTCGAAAATGTTGTTTACTTAATTGGTAGATAGACTAAAGGTTAAACTTTCCAAGACTTTTTATGTGGGGAAGATTGATGGCAGAGATCACGCTTTATACTGCGCCTACTGCGAATGGCTTTAAGATCTCGATTGCTCTCGAGGAGATGGCAATTTCTTATTCGGTTCGTTGTCTTGACTTTCAGAAGAATGAACAAAAAACACCTGAATATTTGGCATTAAATCCGAATGGGCGAATTCCTGCAATCGTTGATCATCAAAATAATGAATACGTATTGTCGGAGTCCGGCGCCATTCTTCTCTACCTAGCTGAGCGCAGTGGGATGTTATTTCCCGAATCTTTGGATGCAAGGTATGAGGCGATGCAGTGGTTGATGTTTCAAATGAGCGCGGTTGGTCCGATGATGGGTCAAGCAATGTTCTTTCAGAGAATCGCTGCCCCAAAAGGTATAGTAGATGAATATGCGACCAAACGATATGTCGATGAGTCACGGAGATTGCTGACTATAGTGAATGAGAGGTTATCCGAAAGAGATTACTTATGCGGGGACTATAGTATCGCTGACATCGCGATGTTCCCATGGGCGAGAGCCCACAGGTGGGGAAACATTGATATCGATGATTTAGTGCACCTTAGAGAATGGTTCGAGCTCATAGAAAGTCGAGATGCCGTACAAAGAGGGATCCGAGTTCCTACCGGGGAAATTCCCATTGCCTATAGCAGTGATAATGATTTATCGGAAGCTACTCGCCAAAATGCGAATAAGTACGATGCTTGAACCAACGCGCACGAGATGTGCTGGAATTTGTCTTTGATTTTATTCCAAATGTTAGTAGCATCAAGAATTAAATATTGAGGAAATGAAAAGTATGGAGTCGCCGTTAGACTTGTTTCATATTATGAAAACAATGCGCCCGATGAGGCGATTAAAACCTGATGACGTGCCAGATGATTTATTGGAGGAAGTTTTAGATGCGGCAGTCTGCGCCCCGAATAGTTTAAACACCCAACCTTACAATTTTATTGTCGTTCGCGATAAGGAGACCAAGAGTTTTTTTGGCGAAAAATACGATCAAGCAATGGGTCAACGCTTTGCGAAGTATGTTCCCGACTCGGGCGATAATTCGGCATTTGCGCGTAATTTCCGAACGGCGATGGCTTTTGGGAAACATCTACCTGATGTTCCCGTACTCTTATTTGTTTGTGGCGAGCGGGATTGGCCGTTAGCAGTCGTCGATGAGGCCCGTGTTGGACTGGCGCCTCCGTCTTATGGCTCAGTTTTCCCCTGTGTTCAGAATATTTTACTCGGTTGCCGGGCCAAAGGGCTAGGAGCGAGTCTAACAACTATGCACCAAGTATTTGAAGCTGAGCTTATTGAGCTTTTAGGAATGCCAGACTCACATGGTATTGTTGCTGTTATACCGATAGGATATCCCAAAGGAAACTTTGGTCCCGTAACTAGAAAGCCCTCTAGTTCTATTACTTTTTTTGAGCAGTGGGGCTAGCGCAACATTATTTTTTTAATAGACTATTAAAGTAATATTGTGGTCTATTGTGTTTAATCCGCTACTATTAAAAAGTATTCCTTTATAAGGAGAGTCTATTTGCGAATTGGGCTATGTGTCAGGGGTTTCGCTGGCATTTTGAAGATCTTGAGAGAACAGCTTCCCGAAGATGAAGTATTCGAGTGTGATCAATCTGAGTTAGCAATGCTAGCGCCTACCGCAGATGTTCTTGTACCAACAATATGCCCAATTCCGGCTCCAATTTTTGAAGGTAGAAGATTGAAATTAGTACAACAATATGGGGTTGGTTTAGATAGTATAGACATCGCGACTGCGACTGAGGCTGGTGTACCCGTCTGTAATGTCCCAAGTGTTGGCACTGGAAATGCCGAGTCCGTGGCGGAATTGGCTATAGCGCATCTGCTCATGCTGTCCCGAGATATTCCCGACGCTATTCAACAATTTAAGCTTAAAAAAGTAGGAGCTCCGCTCGGTCATTGTTTATGGGGTAGCACCGTTTGCATCGTGGGTTACGGTGGTGTTGGGGAAGAAATAGCGAGGCGCCTTCAGGGTTTTGGGGTGCGTATTATAGCGGTTTCTAAAACTGGGCCTAATGGAAGTCGTCTGCGGGATACAACCGTCAAGATTGATTTACATGTCGGTCAATCTTTATTGCTTGACGTGGTGCGAGAAGCTGATTTTGTGATAGTGGGTGCGCCCGCCACGCCAGAAAATAAAGGATTAGTTAGCCGGTCAGTTTTATCTAGTATGAAATCGACCGCCTATATCGTTAACGTCGCTCGTGGTCCAGTAATTGATTACGAAGCCCTCAGAGAAGCTCTAGAAGAGGAAAAAATTGCGGGCGCAGGACTAGATGTTTTTTGGAATGAGCCTTTTGATCCTAATGATCCGATTTTTGGGCAAAATGTAATTGCGACTCCGCATATTGGTGGCTCCACCGAGCGTAGCCTATTAGGTATTGGTCGCGCTGTCGCCTGTAATATCGAACGTCTTCGAAATGGTGAGACTCTTAAGGACTGTGCGAATCCCAGCGCGACCAGTGATGGAATCTGATTAGCTGATTTGTATGACCTTTGGCCATTAGTACTCAATGAACAATCGTTCTTGCAACATGAAGAGCGGACTATTAAATTTGACACAGTACTGATATTTCACATCACGGTTGTTAGTACATTATGAATGTCTGATTGCGGGGAGCTATAAATGGGTGACTTAGGTAATAGGCTACAACAAGAATTTGATGTAGTAGTTGTAGGTGCGGGCTTTGCTGGTATGTATATGCAGCATCGGATACAGCAAAGAGGCTTGTCTGTAAGGTTATATGAGGCGGGTAGCGGCGTAGGTGGTACTTGGTACTGGAACCGATACCCAGGGGCTAGAGTCGATATTGAAAGTGTTGAGTATTCTTACTCATTCGACGAAGAACTTCAGCAAGAATGGTCTTGGTCGGAGCGATACGCTTCTCAGCCAGAATTGATGAAATACTGTAACCATGTTGCCGATCGTTTTGACCTTCGGAAGAACATGCGATTTGATACAAAAGTTGTTTCCGCGCACTATGATGACAAAATGCGGCGCTGGATAATAAAAACCAGTAAGCAGGACACGGTGAGCGCTAAATATTGTGTGCTCGCGACTGGGTTTCTCTCCAGCGGTAGTGTTCCGGATTTTAGCGGATTACAGGATTACCAAGGTAATAAATACCTTACATCAAAATGGCCCAAGGAAGAGGTTAAATTTGATGGGCAGCGAGTTGCGGTAATTGGTACCGGCTCATCGGCAGTGCAGTCGATTCCGATTATAGCTGAGCAAGCAAAGCAACTTTATGTTTTTCAGAGAACACCGTCTTTTTCTATACCTGCGCGTAATGGCCCACTCGATCGCGAATACGAGAAGCGGGTTAAACAAAATTATCGTGACTGGAGAAAGCAGCAGCGCAATTCGAGAGGAGGATTTATCTCGGTAAATTTTCAGGCTATGGAGCCGAACCCAAAGTCTGCTATAGCAGTCAGTGTAGAGGAGCGCCTTGAGGACTACGAAATGAGATGGAGATCTGGTGGGTTATGTTTCTACTCGTCTTTTGCCGACTTATTTACAAACCAGGAAGCTAATGACACCTTGGCTGACTTTATTCGTGAGAAAACTAAGGCACGCGTTAATGATCCGGAGACGGCCGAGTTACTGCTACCAAAAGATTATCCCATAATGGGCAAGCGGCTCTGCGCGGATACTAATTATTTTGAAACTTACAACCGTGACAACGTTACGTTGGTCTCTATCAAAGATTCTCCTATCGAAAAATTAACGACAGCAGGTTTACAAGTTAAAGGCCACGAATATGAGGTTGATAGTATCATTTTTGCTACTGGGTTTGATGCGGTCACTGGAGCGATAAAAAATATAGAGGTTTGTGGGCGTGACGGTAAAATGCTTCAAGAACATTGGGAAGGTGCGCCACGGGCTTATTTAGGATTAATGAGTAACGGGTTCCCGAATTTATTTTTTTTAGATGGTCCCTGCAGTAATGGAGCATTAGTGAGTCCAATGCTGTTGTCGGAATACCAGGCGGAGTGGGTAGACAAGTGTATCAATGACATAGGTACGGCTGAATCTGCCAGTCTTGAACCCTCACTAGTTGCCGAAGATGAATGGATGGAACACATGAATGAGGTGGGTAAGGATAGCCTACTGCACCTGGCTAACAGTTGGTATATGGGAGCTAATATCCCGGGGAAACCGCGTGCCTTACTGTCCTATCTCGGCGGTTTGGAGACCTATCGTCAACAGTGTCAGGCTGGCCGAGAAAATAACTATGAGAGATTTATTAAAAGTAATTAATTAAAAAAATAATCAGCTTTAGGTAAAACTAACCATTTTGTTGTTCAGCCGAGAACTTAATCACGCTCCTATTTTCGACCGTGTAGTCAATTTCTAAGGGTTGGCAGCAAACCTCGCAGTCTTCAGTATACTGCTGGGACGTCTCTGATAACTCTAGGATTACCGAGATTAGCTCCCCGCAGTAAGCGCAGTTAAAAAATTGCTCCTTTGTCATAAAGCCACCTCTAAATTTGCTATAAAACACAGCATATTTCTTGAAAATTAAGTATGTACCCCAATGTATCTATAGGTAAGGGTCGCGTCTATTTTATTTCAGAGCGACACTCAATATAAAACGTATTGCTTCTTAAGGAGAATGTGTAATGAATACAATTGATTTTAGTCCCTTTTATAGAAACACCATTGGCTTTGATAGGTTTGTATCCCTGCTTGATAACACCCTGCACTCCAGCACAAGGACACAAAGTTATCCACCATACAACATCGAGAGTATTGCCGACGATAAATATGCGATCACATTAGCTATCGCAGGATTTGAGGAAAAAGAACTCGAGATAGAAGTCGAAAATAGTGTGTTGACTGTAAAAGGAAAGAGGATGAAAGTAGAAAATAGTTCTACCTTTCTACATCAAGGAATAGCCAATCGGTCTTTTTGTCGGACATTTAGTCTGGCAGAGTATGTGGAAGTGAGCTCGGCGAAACTGACTAACGGTATTTTGACTATCAATTTAGTCAAGAATGTACCCGAGGCCATGCTGCCAAAAACTATTCCTATTCAGTCTGTCAGTCTTTAATGGCAATAGTTTAAGTAGAGCGATAAAACATCGGTAGCGAATTCAAGTAATATTGATTCGCTGCCGTTCTCTCGCCAACTCAAATGTAGTGGGGTAATATCTCTTCTCCGATTTTTCTAATATTGCGTTTCACCTCCTCAATAGGAAGTAAACCTTGATCTCCTTGCCAGACGAACCATTCAGGATTTCCCGATTCAATTAATGCGTCCATCTGTCTCCGTATGTCAGAATTGGTCCCTGCCAAGGCCCAGCCCGCATCGACCATCCTATCAGCGGTACATTCACTGACCGGAAGAGGTTGGTCTCCATATTTTTCATTATCGCTTTCATTTCTAAATCCTTCAGTGAACCCAAAATGGTGAAAGAAATTTTGAAATGGATAAAGGATTCCGTTTTTCATGGCTTTTTTAGCTAAATGGAGATCATTTGCACCATATATGGTGCGCAGTACTCCCATCGATTGTCCCAGTTCCAGCTCACGCCCCGCCTTGGCAGCCTCTGCTTTATGAGCTTCTGCAAAGTGTCGTACCTGTGCCGGATCAGCGGTAAATAAAGTCGGGATAATCGTCTCTCTGGCACACCACCGCACTGTTTCTTCGCTCATAGAAAATGCCTGAAACAGCAAAGGGTGAGGCTTTTGAAAAGGCTTAGGAACTATATCGATAGCTTGGATCATTCCATTTTCGTCAAGCTCGCCGGGTGCACCCGCCTCTTTAGTCCACTCGTGGGCAGCCCATGGTGTTCCAGTTTCATAGGGGAATGGGTACTGATAATGCTTTCCTTTGAAGCGGAAGGGTTCGTCTTTCCATGCGAGTTTTAGTATTTGGAAAACTTCTTCGAAAACTTCTCGATTCCTAGCGTCTAGCTCTCCCTGATTGGTGACAGTTGCGCTGACGTGTACTTTTTGCGCCATTTGATTTAACCATCTAGACTGATAGCCACGCGCAAAGCCAACATGTGTTCGCCCTTTTGTAAGTTGGTCTAACCAAGCAATTTCTAGCGCAAGTCTTAGAGGATTCCATCCAGGAAGCACGTAACCTATTGGACCAACTTTTAGTGTTGATGTGTTATGGATCACGTGCTGTGTCAGTACAGGGAGGCTCCCCATTTCCATACCCTCCGTATGAAGGTGATGCTCAGGAAACGCAACTCCGGTAAAGCCAAGATCTTCGATAATTTTAGAAATTTCAGTGACTTCGGCTATCATTTTTTGCCAGCGATCTGTTTGATACGCGATGGGTTTAAGCGCCTTTCTCTCAGCATCGGTTGCCGGTAGAGCAGGTAGAAAAAAATACATAAACTTCATTAGTAATGCCCCTTTTAATTAGACGAAAGATCACTCAGTCTGAGCAAGATTCCTCGTAAGCGATTGCCTGATCAGCTATCTGCCATATTTTATATCCGGCGGGCTCAGATTGTTCTTCGTATATGTGTCCCACTAGTCCAGCACATCTAGCAATAATATTGAATCCTCGCGCAATGGAGGGAGGCATAGATGCCTCCAAAAGAACCGCGCCTATGGTTGCGTTTACATTGATTACAATATTCTTACCACTGACTTTCTTTATTGCATCTCCTAGGAGGTACATTGCGTCTATATACTCTCCATTTGCCCCGTTGTCTTTTGCAATAGTTGCGAGTCTATCGACTCGCGGATCTCCATTGATATGAATAGGATGGCCGTAGCCAGGAAGAAATTTCTTTGCATCATGATGTTCTTTTGCAATTTCTATGGCCATTTTTTCACGTTCGCTGGTGGGCTGTTCAACAATAGCTTGCAGTAGAATTGCCACTTGATCAGCGGTTCCGACAAATCGGCTTCCAGCTCCCAAAAGACCAGCAGCTACCGCGCCTTGTAGCGATTCGGGAGCACCCAAGTAGGTGACTCGACTTGCGATAGCCGAAGGAGTGATACCATGTTCCATAATACACACCAAAACTGCGTCCACGACTGCACGTTGAAGAGATGTGGGTTCCTTCCCTAGAAAATGAAAAATAATGAAATCGCTGAAGCACATTTTACCCATTAGATCTTCACATAGATTCTTGCCTCTGATCGTTATGGAATCGACGTCGCTAGTGCATAAATGCGTGACAGGGTTTTCTTTTTTGTACATAGTTTGTCGCCTTTTTAGGAATGAGTCTGCTGATTAACGATTATCAGGATTTGTAACCTGGTTTAGTGTCATGTGGTAACGGAAATGCTCGGGCTGATGGGCTGAGCGAGCGACTTCTATCAAACCGCCCCGTTCATCAATAAAACGTCGTTCAACTACCATAACCGCCGCACCTTGCTTGAGGTTTAGGTCTGAGGCTTCTTCTTCTGTGGTATATGCCACTGAGAAGGTTTGCTCTACCCTCGCAATTTCATGCGGGTATTCTTTTTGCATTATGGAAAATAAGGGGAGTACACTTTTTGTCAATTTCGAAACAGCTTTCTCGAAGTATCCCGGGACGTATATTGTAGATGACGCCACAATTGCCCCATCAGATTTTTGCTGTCTCTTAGTTCGGATCTTCCACCACTTATATCCTTGTGGACAGCTAAGCCAATGGCTGAGGTCTCGATCCAATTCTACTAGATTAGTTGTTAAAACGGTTCTCGAAGTTGTTTTAGCGTATTGAACAAGTCCTTGAAGCGTGCTAAAGGTTGATTGATACAGAGGTTGCTTAGGAGAATTCTGCACTATCGTACCTTTTCCTTGCTTACTAACAACTAGCCCTCGTTCGTATAGGGTTCTAAGAGCGACTCTAATGGTGTGTCGGCTACAATTAAAACGCTTTTGAAGAATAGCTTCTGTTGGCAGCAACTCGCCTGGCACAAACTTACCGCGCTCTAGGTCAGCTATTAAGTTCTTACTTACTTGCATATGCTTTGGATTATGCAGTAGGTCTTTTACTCCATTAGAGTGCATTCAGTAGCTTCCTTTCACTTTAGTTTAAGAAAATTCATACGTACAAATATACCCAAAAAGTAACTAAAATGCTAAATATATCCAATAAATGACCGATTAATACGTACAAGTGAGGTAAAATAGAACCTACACATCACCAGTTACTACTTAGTTATTTGGAGGGTTCCAAGAAAGTCAGCAAATGATGATAATCACAATGGTTTTACCTACTTTCATTTAAAGGTAACAATAATTATACTTCCTCCGCCCTTTATTGAATGCGTGGTCGCGTAGCAACTAAGGGGCTTGATTAAGCACGATTTATCCCTGGCTATCTCGCAGGCTAAGTAACCGATATTTCTTACAGGAAAAAATATGAAGTTTAGTGAACTAGGTCTGCAAACGGCTCTTTTGACGGCCACGCAGAATCAAGGTTATGAGGATGCCACCCCAATTCAGCGTCAGGCGATCCCAACAATCTTGCGTGGTAAGGATATTTTAGCCGGCGCACAGACCGGAACTGGTAAGACTGCGGCGTTCGCATTACCTATTTTACAACAGCTAGTAGAACTCAGAGAGACTTCTGATAGGGAAAAGCTTAGGGTACTGGTGCTCACACCCACTCGAGAGCTAGCGGCACAAGTTAGAACAAGTTTCTGTGACTATGGTACAAATTTACCATTTCGAAGTGCAGCAATATATGGCGGAGTAAACATTAATCCTCAGAAAAAAGATTTGAAGAAAGGACTGAGTATAGTGGTGGCGACCCCGGGCCGTCTTCTGGATCATTTACAGCAAGGGACAATAAATTTGTCTGATTTAAAAACGTTGGTTTTAGACGAAGCCGATCGAATGTTGGATATGGGTTTTATACGAGACATAAAAAAAATACTAAAATTTGTGCCTAAGCAGCGGCAAAACCTATTATTTTCGGCCACATACTCAGATGATGTGCGCGACTTAGCAAATCAGTTACTAGTCAATCCAGTATTAATCGAGGTGTCGCCTCGCAATGAACCTACAGAAAACGTCGGTCAAAGCGTTTACTTTATTGCTAAGGAGGACAAAAGATATCTTTTAGCCCAACTCATTAAAAATTCGAACTGGTATCAGGTATTAGTTTTCGCGCGAACTAAATATGGGGCAGACCGTTTAGCAAAGCAGTTAACTAAGATGGGCGTTTTGGCTGAGGCCATTCACGGAAATAAATCACAAAATGCCAGGACAAGAGTTTTACGTCGCTTCAAGGATGGGAATCTTCCAGTTTTGGTGGCTACAGATATAGCAGCCCGAGGACTAGACATAGAAAGCTTACCTTACGTAGTAAATTACGAGCTGCCTAACGTTCCCGAAGATTATGTGCATCGTATTGGTCGAACAGGACGAGCCGGAGAGAAAGGTGAAGCAATTTCGTTAGTGGCGCCCGAGGATAAAAAGCTACTAAAAAATATTGAGAAGATGCTGAAAAAATCACTAGACATAATGTCATTGCCTATTGATAGCGATCTAAATGGACGACAACTTCATTCGGCGCGAGATAGGAAGGTGAAAAATAGCCAAACGGCGAGAGTAGGACAAAAACGGCCTTTTACTAAAAACAGATCACGGAGAAAAAAGAAAAGTGAAGGGACCTTCTAAAAGCTTACTCTCACAGAGTAATCTAATCGGTTGGTATAATAAATGGGGGTTATGAAATTTTTACTACAGGAGTAATTTTATGATTTTGACCATGCTGCAAGCGAAGATCCATCGAGTACCAGTCACAGAATGTGATCTCAATTATAATGGTTCAATCTCTATTGACGGTGAATGGCTAGCACAGGCAGGAATTTTACCTAACCAGCAGGTAGACGTATTAAATATCAATAATGGCGCGAGATTTACTACTTATGTTATCGAGGCATCACACCACTCTCAGACCATTGGAATTAATGGCGCAGCAGCTCGACTGACACAGATTGGTGACTTGGTGATCATCATCGCCTATGCGCAATTATTAAAGGATGATGCCAGGGAACATATCCCTAGCATTATTTGTCCTTTCGATTAGCGGTTATCGATTATAAAACTAGCGTTCCTATCAATACTTGGCCTACTACAACCAAACTAAGGCAGGTAGATGCAGAAATTAATGTACCGAGTGCTGCTCGACTGGATACGCGGTTGTTATTTGTATTAGCCATGGTTAACTCCTTTTTTAAGATATGTGAAAACTAACTATTTGAAACTGAAATTTTATAATGCACCGCAATATATTTAAGCTTCTCTGCTAAAATATCCGACATATTGTTACATGCGCTTGTGTCAACAAGGTTACGATGCTGTACACTTTTTGAGGCTACCCTTTTATGAGCTCTGGGAAGATCGTGTGTTTGCAATACCGACAGCATGGTTCCTGACAAAGCCATAAAAATAATGGTTTTTTTGAGTATCTGGTGACTTACTATCCGATTTGATTTGTTCATATTACTTGTCATTTCTGTTTAGGAATTCGTCTTTTTAACGAGTTCAAATCTAACCAATTAATAATAATTATTGACTGGTCGTTGGTTATGCCGGCTACTATATTGCACTGCAATATAAATGAGTAGTAGGCGGTTATGAAAAACAGCTTTTCTATTTTCTCTTATCTGTTGATTCGAAATGGAGCAGCATATGCACCAAACTGAAATGCATTTGAAGTGAAATGATTTAATTACTTTGATCGGCTTTCGTACTGTTTCGGTTTAAAAGCACCTGTAGTAAATTATGAGTTTCGACATTTGTGGAAGCGTTGTAAAAAACATGAATACTGTTTTCAAAAGGAGCGTCTAGCTGTGGGAATGCTCAGCGGAGGAGTATGGCAAAACGACGATATTCCCGACTATAAGCGGGACGGTAAAAATGTTCGGTTTAAATCAGGATTTGACGAGCATATTAAAAGAGATGGGACCAGTCATTTTGCCCCAAAAGCAAACCGGTACGTAGTGTATTGCAATTGGACCTGTCCTTGGTCGCACCGTGTTTTGTTAGCACGGCAGCTAAAGGGGCTCTCGGATGTGATAGATATGGTGTTGCTCGATCCAGTCATGGGACCTGAGTCGTGGTGGTTTGGGCTCTCGGGTGAGTATTGTGACCCTGAGATTAATGCGACGCACCTACATCAACTTTATTCTGAATCAGACTCCAAGTTCACTGGAAGAGTATCTATTCCAATTCTATGGGATAGAGAATTAAAAACTATAGTGAATAATAATTCTGGTGCCATTGCTCGAATGCTAAATGACGAGTTTAATCACGTCGCTAAAAACCCTCAGGCTAATTTTTCTCCGTCTGAGATAAGAGCCGAAGTCGATGACTTGAATTCGTATATAGGAGATCGGGTCATGGATGGAGTATATAGGTGTTTGTTAGCTGCTAGTCAGGAGGATTTTGATTATGCGTTTAAGCAGCTATTTAAGGCCTTAGATTTTCTCGATCAAAAACTTGATAGCACTCGATACTTGTTAGGTTCAGACCCAACTGAGCCTGACTGGCGTCTTTTCGCCTGCCTTGTGCGCTTTGATGCTATTTACTACGGGCTTTATCGATGCAATTGGAAACGTATTGTTGATTACCAAAATCTATGGGACTACACGCGGGATCTTTTTCAATACAAGGATGCTCGAAGGACCGTTGATCTTGATGCTATGAAACGGGGTTATTACGGTATTGTGACCCCAGGGAGTTTTATACCCCAAGGACCTGAGCTTGATTTTTTAGCACCTCATGGCCGAAATTTTTAATTAAAATGATTAGGTATGATTGTGGGATTATGTGATAAGACGTCTCGTCAGTTTAGGAGTGGGCGATGTTAAATCAAGTGAGAGAGAGCTCTGTCCTGCCGGAGGAAAAGGCTGGGCAATGGGTGAAGTCGGGAATGACTATCGCGATAGGCGAGCCCGCTCCCATGGGGCTATTGCGATGGATTATCAGGAATAAGATCACAGATTTGACGGTGATCGGTAGTGGATTGGCATTAGATTATTTAATAGCTGGTGGCTGCGTGCGTAAAGTTATCACCTATTATGCCGGTTCGCCCGATATTGCCGTAATGCCAGCATTTCGATCGGAGGCCGAAAATGGCACTCTCGAAGTATGGGAATGCGAAGAAGGTATACTCACCAGCGGTCTCGAGGCGGCCGGGAAGGGCCTGCCCTTCATGCCTTGGAGAGGGGGAGTTGGAACTTCGCTACCAGATATCAATGCCGATCTTAAAGTAATTCGCGACCCGATAGGTGGCGAGGTTTTAATCGCAGTGCCGGCAATAAACATCGATATAACATTATTACATGCATCAATTTCTGATTCTTATGGCAATGTACAGCATTGTAGGGGGACCGGCTGGTTAGATATGTTTCTTTATCGTGCTGCTGATCGGGTAATTGTTCAGGTGGAGAAAATAGTATCGAATGAAGAGATCCGCTCTAAGCCATGGGAAACGACCATTTCGAACGCGGATGCTATCGTTCTATCACCATATGGAGCACATCCTTTTTACAGCCGAGGCTATTACGTTCAAGATCAGGAGCATATTCGCGACTATTTAGAGGCGATCACGACTGCCTATAGTGATGGTAACAGGGACAAAAAAGATGGTTATTTTGAAAAACATTGTAATCAATTCCAAAGTCATGCTGAGTATCTCGATGCGATCGGTACGAGGCATTTGATATCGTTGAGCGAGTATTAGGCAAAATGTCTTTCCCTGCGACTATCAAAGAAGTCATGGCGGTAGTACTTTCGCGCGAGCTGGAGGATGGTGATCATTTGCAAGTAGGTGTGGCGCTGCCTGTCCCGGAAGTAGCGGTCCGATTGGCGCATATAATGCACGGGCCTAACATGCAGTTAATTTTTCTTGGCGGTCGGATGAATGTGCATCATTTAGAATCGATCCCTCTGCCTGATTTTGGTTGGGATAGTCGGTCTGTTCGGTGGGCCGAGTCCTACAGTGATCGTGGCCATCGGTTTGATCAGGTCAAAGCATGGCACAAAAGAGTGTTTTTTGTTGGCGGCCTTCAAGTGGACAAGTTTGGAAACATAAATTTGATAGGTATTGGCAATGATCCAACAAAATTAAAGTTTCGCGGTCCAGCTTCGGTGGGTACTCCAACTTTAACAACTCATGTGGGACGCTATTACATAGTGCTGAATAATCACAGTTCGAGGGTTCTTGTTCCTAAGTGCGACTACGTGAGTGCTGTGGGCTGGCACGAGGGGGGTGCTAACTCTAGGAAGGAACTTGGTATTCCAGGTGGGGGGCCCAAATTATGCGTCACACCCTTATGTGTGATGGATTTTACTGAAGTTGAAAAGAGGATGCGACTGGTGTCTTTACATCCGGGAGTGACTCTAGATGATGTAAAAGCAAATACGGGCTTTGAACTCGTGATACCAGATATAATTCCTACTACCTTAGTTCCTACGGAAGATGAACTGACTACCTTGCGTACTAGAGTAGATCTCAACGGATTACTTCGTTCGGGATAAATTAGTAAGCAATTTTTTTTTAAGTTAAATATAATTTTGATAGTGCTAAAATATTAAAATACAAACCGATGATACTGAGTAAAATCAATTTGAAAGTAGGAGTGAAGTAGTTCAATGAGCAACAATGGCAATGGATCGTTAGTAGCAGTTGTGATGGGTAGCAAGTCAGATTTGGGTGTAATGCAGCCCGCGCTCGATAGACTGGCAAGTCTCCAAATTTCTTACGAAGTTGATATTATGTCGGCACACCGGAGTCCTGGAAGGGTGTCCGAGTATGCATCCAAGCTTCACAAACGCGGTGTAATGGCCATCATAGCTGGCGCGGGGAGCGCTGCTCATCTAGCTGGCGTAATTGCAGCACACACCATTATCCCTGTGATTGGTGTGCCTGTGGCTGCGACGAAATTAAATGGTATGGATTCCTTATTATCCGTTGTACAAATGCCCGCGGGTATTCCTGTCGCTACCGTTGGCATTGATAATTCGGACAACGCAGCTTTGTTGGCCGCGCAAATAGTAGCATTTAAATTACCAGGGTTAAGTGACCGACTATACGCACACAAGACCGCAATGGAAGAAAAGGTTAATGCCGCATCCAATGAAGCTGCTAAGAGTGAGCAATTTTAAGCTTCAATTAGGATAGGTTAAGCGCTATATAGCAAGTCTCTCTCTCGCTCGTCTGTCAGTCATAGGATGACTAGACACAACATAATAAATTCCTATTAGTATTTTCAAATGATTCTCATTTAGATTATAATAATCATTATTGGAGCGAAATTACGAGATTGGAGACATTTTTATGTCTGCAATCAAACAATTATTTGCTAAATACGATATCTAGATTTCATTCGTCGGCTCTGTCGTGGCAATGCTGTTATCTTTGGCCTTTTATCTCCTCTTGTTGAATTAATGGTTTTGGTAGAATTGTGCTAGTGCACTAGTTTTTCGACTCTACAGCTCCCTGCAGTCAAAAAATTTGCACTGGCACTCTTTAATCTTTACAAAGCTTGTGCTCCTACCATCGCAATAAGCCCATCTTCAGAAGACTTTACTCCGCTAACTCCTATCGCACCTACAATATCTCCGTCGTACACCAAGGGAACGCCGCCCTCAATTGGTAGCATTCCGGGCATTGCCAAGTAGCCATGGCGTCCGTCTGCAACTGTGTCTTCCCAAAATTTTGTGGGCCGTCTAAAAGTTAAAGCCACTTTTGCTTTCGTTATAGCAACTTCGATCGAGCCTAGCTGTACTTTTTCGCGCTGGAGATACATTAGATGGCCGCCATCATCGACAATCGCGATGACAACATTCCATCCATTTTTCTGGGCTTCAGACTCTGCGGCGCCAGCAACACGCTTCACGTCCTCTAGGCTCATTATTTTTTTTTCGTACAATTTGCCGACCTCTTAATTATTGAAAATCACGATTCCCGTCGATTGCAGTGGGGACGTAATAGTGTATGTTGGTTACAAAAAATAAGACATAGCGATTTAGCGTTTTCAAATTGTGAATTAAATTGGTTTTTTTTAAAGGTTGTCGAGTTGGTTAGGCGAGCAGTTGAATCTAACGATATAATGCTACCCTCAAAATTAGGGATTCAGGATGGCTGTGCTTAAGAATTTCAAAGGAGATCTATTGCGTCCAATGACATCTTTTAAAAGTTTGAAAAAATTTCCTGAAATCAGGAGAAAGTCGACTGAAACTATCCAAGTTAATCTGGGATATCGATGCAACCAGGCATGTTCTCACTGTCATGTAGATGCTGGTCCGAACCGAAAAGAGCAAATGACACTGACTACGCTTAATCTAGTCTTTAAGTATATTGATAAATGGAAGATACCAATTTTAGATTTGACCGGTGGCGCTCCTGAATTGAATCCTTACTTTCGTCATGCAGTTGAGGAAGCTGTGGCACGAGGGATGCACGTTATCGACCGATGTAATTTGACAATCCTTAGTGAGATAGGACAGGAGGAGTTAGCCGGATTTCTGGCTAAAAATGGTGTACATGTTGTCGCTTCGTTGCCGTGCCATTCAAAAACTAATGTTGACCGCCAGAGAGGGGCTGGTATTTTCGAGCTTAGCATTGCGGGTATGCGTAAGTTAAATGCTCAAGGATATGGTATTGCCGGTACGGGGCTTGAGTTAGATTTAGTTTACAATCCACAGGGACCATCTCTTCCCCCCGACAGTGAGATTCTTACTGAAGAGTATAAGCAAGTTTTAGCTGAGTACGATGTCCTGTTTAATCGCTTACTGACCATTACTAATATGCCTATAAATCGTTTCAAGCATCAGTTAGAGCGTGATGGTCTGTTGAACGGTTATATGGATATGTTGCGTTCAGGATTTGCGGAACAAAATCTTAGTAAGGTGATGTGTCGAGCGTTATTGAGTGTTAGTTGGGATGGTCACGTATTCGATTGCGACTTCAATCAAATGCTTGATCTTCCCGTGGGAGGGGATAAGCAGGCAATACATCTATCAGAGTTGATCGATCTACCACTCTCAAATAGGCCGATTGCGGTTGATACGCATTGCTTTGGTTGTACTGCCGGGAGTGGGAGTAGCTGTAGCGGTGCTCTTACAGATTAAGCTGTGAACATTTCAATTATTATTCCCACCTTGAATGAAGGTCGGACTGTTTTGCCATTATTGGAACAGCTCCAGGAGTGGCGACGGATGGGAGATGAGCTTTTACTGGTCGATGGGGGAAGCACTGTCTCTTTAGACGAAGATGCTTCGACTCTGATTGATGTATCGATAGATGCAAGTAGGGGTCGCAGTATGCAACTTAACGCTGGAGCTAAATTAGCTTCCAAACCCGTACTTTGGTTTCTTCATGCCGATAGCGATATATCCGCAATAAAGCGTGAGAATTTCTTAACTCACCTTAGGTGTGACAGTATCTGGGGATTTTTTAATGTCAAGATTGCTGATGCCGCTGGAATTTTTCGTGTGGTAGAGACTTTAATGAACCTAAGGTCCAGGACTTCTTTTGTAGCAACGGGTGATCAGGGTATTTTCGTTGCTAAAGATCTGTTTTTTCGAATTGGTGGTTACAAGAGTATAGCTTTAATGGAGGATATCGAATTATGTAAAGCCTTGAGGAAAAAATCACCGCCGAAAAATCCTAAAACTACTCTAATTACTTCTGCGAGAAGATGGCGTTCGAAAGGGGTA
>CAJWTO010000017.1 GCA_913047675.1 uncultured Pseudomonadota bacterium
TCTATGCCAGCGACTTCCATCTTTTTGTTCCCAGCCAATCGCAGCGTCTATTGGCACGTGCGCAACGTGTATTCCTTGCGGCATGAGTTCCCTAGCCATACTTTGTGCTAAGCCAGATTTTCCGTGAGCAGCCATGGCAAATGCCGCACTTTGAGCACATCCACGAAAAGCTGCTGTCGCGTTAGTGAAAATTATTGTTCCAAGATGAGAGTTTCCAGAGCTTTTCCGAGAGAGCATAGACCTACCAGCCTCTTGTCCAACAAGAAAAGCACTGTAAGCCCCGTTTTTAATCGTTTGTAAAACTAAATCAGGATCAGCATCGATTAAATTCTTCCTGACAATTTCTGATAGCCCACCCCCTTTTGTATGGCGGCCATCTATATTGTGTATGACTAGCCTTGGAGCGCCAATTTCACTGCTTACGGTTTCAAAAAGTTTCTTTACTGCAGATGGATCGGTCGCGTCGCATTGATACAGCTGAACGTCATGGTCGGCTTTAAGTGACTGGAGAACTTCTTTATCAATTGTTCGGGCTGCGATGGCTACTTGCATTCCCTCCGTAGAAAAAAGTCGCGCGCAGCTAGCACTGATACCAGGTCCTCCACCCACTATGAGTACGATTTCATTGTTAGTGTCGTTCATTATTTTTCTTCTCCTTGTCCCTTGATTAAACTTGATGGGTCGCAAAACGCTTCGCACATTTCTTATTTGTCATAGTCATCGCTTTAACAAGCCTTGATCACGCATTCGCCATAATAATGTTTCGATACGATCTTGCCCATAGAATGTTTCGCCTCTGAATGTCATCAGCGGCACACCCCAGTGATCTGTATTTTCTTGGTCGGTTTGATTTTTCGCGATGACTGCCTCGAGCTTATCTGTCTCCGATTCCACTTTAGCCATTAGTTCTAGGCCATTTAGACCGGCTGAATTTAGTGCATCCAAGAGGTGATCATTATCGTGCCAACCGTCAACTGAACCATCCCAAAGTTTTCGAGAAACATGGTCGACAAATGGTAGGCAAGAGCCTTCAATCTGACACGCTGCCCCCAGTAACGTGATTTGGCGGATGTACGGCTGCTCCGTGGCGATAGCATTTGTTTCCAAGTCTTGGATAATGGGGTCAGGAATAGGGCGCCGGTATGGTATACCTAGATGATCTGCAACTCTTTGGCTATCTTTAAGATGGTAACCTCGGTATTTTGGATTTACTTTTTTGAAGAAATCGGGGATGCGAATAGCCAAGGGGAATACTGGCCGGACGTTCACTGTCACATCAAAGTTTTTTTTAATTTCTAGTATACGGTCTAGACCTAAATAGCAGAAAGGACTTCTAAATGACCAAAACAGGTCGAACGAGAAGTCGCTGGAGTCATTATTTTCCATCTTTAGTCCTCAAAGCTTAACATTTAACAATCATTGGCTTATTTTGATTACTGTAATATGTAATCATATTTAAATTATAAAGTGTTTTTTATTCTAGGAACTAAATGAACAAAGTATCAATTAATCCGCTATTCAGAGTAATTATTTAAAATACGGTGCCTTGCGCTGAATTGTTGGGTTTCGCGCGTCTTATGTTAACTTCGGGGAGAGGAGTATTTTGGCTACATCATTAGAGTTTGGAGTTTTTGATTGGATAGATCGTTCGCCTGATGTGGTCGGCGACCTATATGAACAACGATTACAATTGGCGGAACTTGCAGACGACGCAGGTTTCTATGGATATCATCTGGCGGAGCATCACGGTACCGCATTAGGAATGGCTCCATCTCCTTCAGTATTTTTTTCTGCTCTTGCACAGCGTACGGAGCGGATCCGTTTTAGTGCGATGGCTTTTTTGCTCCCCATGTACCACCCGGTCAGATTAGTCGAAGAGATTTGTATGCTAGACCATTTCTCCAAAGGCCGAGTTGAAGTGGGAATTAGTAGGGGCGTTTCTCCCTACGAAATTAAGTGCTTTGGTATTGATCCTAGTGAAACACAGGGGATCTTTAACGAAGCTCTCGATGTATTTCGAGAAGGTATGATGGATCATGTACTTGATTACCGCGGTGAGCATTTCCAGTTTGAGCAAGTATCGATTCCGATTGGTCCATTGCAAAAGCCTCATCCTCCAATATGGTACCCGACGTTTAGCGAATCAGGTACAACTTATGCTGCCAAAAATGGCTTTAATTTTTTAACATTAGGTCCCCCTGAATTAGTCAGTCAGTTAGCCTGTCTATATAGGCAGACATGGGCTGAATGTCTGCCAGGCTCAACAGAGTTTCACGACCTCGATTGTCCGAAGATCGGCGCTATGCGACAGATTTTTATAGGTGAGACTGATCAGCAGGCGTTAGATACTGCTGAGGCCGCATATCAAGATTGGTATCAATCGATTACAGAGCTTTGGAGAAAGAATGGGGACGCTAGTTTCGATGATTTTTTTTCATGGGAGGCGTGCTTAGCATCGGAGACTATACTGATAGGGTCGCCTGAGACTGTGGGAGATAAGATCCAGAAATTAGTTGAGCTGAGCGGTATTAATTATTTCGCGGGTTCATTTGCTTGGGGATCGCTGACGTTTGAGGAGAGCAAAGAGTCATTTGAACGCTTTGTGTCGCAAGTGATGCCAACAATTGAAATGCCGGTCGGCGTTTAATTTTTTTTGAATGATCTGAGCACGACGGAGTATATCCTCATGGATAAGCAAGATTTCTATCAAGACGCGCGTTCTGATATTAAAGGGCCCTTGGATGGGGTTAGGGTTGTGGAGGCGACCACAATGTGGGCGGGACCGATGGCAGGTTGTGTGTTCGCCGATTTGGGGGCTGAGGTGACAAAGGTTGAACATCCCAAAGGGGAAGTATGCAGAACCCTACCTCCGTTTTTGCCAAACTCTGAGTTGACAGTTCCACACGAGACGGTTAATCGCAACAAAAAAAGTATCACCCTAGATCTTAAATGTGAAAAAGGTCAAGAGATCTTCCTGAGACTATGTGAAGATACCGATTTAGTTATAGAAAACTTTAAGCCAGGAACTTTGGCGTCGTGGGGCCTAGGATATGAAGAAGTACGTCAGGTTAAAAAAGATATTATTTATGTCTCCATCAGTATGTATGGGCAGTTTGGGCCTTACTGTGACCGTCCAGGATATGATCCTTTAGCACAGAACTTCACGGGCTGGAGTTCGCTTAATGGCGATATTGATGGTCAACCTACCAAGGCCCCCACATTTCTGGCAGATGATTTAGCTGGACTTCATGCCGTAATAGGAGCTATGGCGGCTCTCAATCATAGAAATAATTCTGGTGAAGGGCAGCACGTGGATATATCCTTGGTCGATAGTCTTTTGTTTCAAAGTAACGGTTATCTTACTTCAGGAAAACTAGGAATACCTCTAGAGAGAGCCGGGAATAAGTCATCGATTGCAGCGCCTGTGAATGGGTATCAATGCTCCGATGGAAGTATCTATGTTGCCGTACTGCTAGACGCTCACTGGAAAGCCTTTTGTTCCTTAATTCGACGCGAGGAACTGTCAGGGATGGACGCATCTGAGCGAAAGCGAGAAATGAAATTAGTTGATGAAATTATGGCGGGCTGGTGTCGCACGAGAACGGTGAGAGAGGTTGCATTGAAACTGACAGAAATTGGCTTAGCGGTGACTAAAGTAAATACATTTAGCGAAGCTGCCGGCCACCCTCAGATTAAAACCCGTGATATGTTGCAGGAAACTGAATTAGTTGACGGTAGTCAAATTCCTTTAACCGGTCCTGCAGCTAAGTTCTCGCGCACACCTACAATGATTCGAAGCGGTGCGCCCCAGTTGGGCAGAGATAATAATGAGATATTACAGTCTCTAGGATTCTCTGTTGAAGATATTAAGGTTTTTAAAGACGAAGATATTATTTGAGCTTATGCGTTTCAAAAAGGGGGAGAAATGGATAAAAATAGGGTCGCGAGCATCACTTCTGATCTAATCGATGCGGTTCGAGACGTGTGTATTAAGCATGCAGTAACGCACACAGAATATCGTGCGGCAATTGACTTCGTTAGTCGGGCAATTGACGCTGGGGAGCGTTCATTGTTATTTGATGCCTTTCTTGAAGCAAATGTCGTGGCGAGCGACCCAACCAAGATTACTGGAACTACCTCTCAGGTACTAGGTCCGTTTTATTTGCCTGACATGCCTTTTTTAAAGGATGGTGTTATGGCTAGAGAAAATGAACTTGGGGAAAGGTTGAGAGTATCTGGGAAAGTCTTAAATTGCAGAAGTGAACCAGTTGGCGGTGTGGAGTTAGACTTTTGGCAGGCCGATGCCAGCGGAAGATATTCGCACTTTGACGGAGGCGCTACTCCTGACAAAAACCTGCGAGGGAGAATTGCGAGCGATGAAACCGGTGATTTCTTTCTGGAGACAGTCAAGCCGGCACAGTACACGATTCCTGATCAGGGTCCTACGGGTTTACTACTCAGAGAAATGGGAAGACATTCTTGGAGGCCAGCACATTTACATGTGATAGCCCGTCATTCTGATTACTCAACTTTAACCACACAGATTTACTTCGAGGGAGACGAATATCTTGAGTCTGATGCCGTAAGAGCGGCGAGCACTGACCTCGCGTTCCCGTTAATTTATGACGGAGATCAGACTATTTTATCATTCAACCTCGTCTTGCAAGATATCGATAGCACTAATTAATCGCATTGCGAAATGACCAAGGTATACCTTTCCCCTTGGCCTGAATATTGTTAGCGCAAGTTGGACAATCCTGCCATGTTCAGGAGAATAGTTCATTAGCTCTAATTTGCTGGCACTCTAGTAAATTTTATTGTTATATTGACAGCTAACCGTTAATAAGGGAGACAAGGGTATGTCTTTAGCAAGTCAATTAGATGAGATACGTCAAGCATCTGCAGGGAAGCTTCCTCCAGATGCTTTAAAGACAATGGCGGCGGCGACTGAGGATTTGCGTAATTCTGGAATAATGGACGGGATCGTCAAAGTCGGAGATATTTTTCCATCTTTTTCCTTAAGAAATCAGAATGATAACGAAATAACATCAGAAGAGCTGCTTTCTAATGGCCCCGTTGTGTTTACAATTTTTCGAGGGCATTGGTGACCCTATTGCAATGCGGAGCTGTATGCTCTGCAGGAACTGTATCAAGAGTTTGCCGCTAAAGACGCAACCATAGTGGCACTAAGTCCGCAAGCTGTCGCTTTCAGGTCGCAGATGGTTGATTCTCATAGCCTTAGCTTCGATATTTTAGGCGATCCCGGAAATGAATTTGCTTCAAAGCTGGGTTTACGATTTACACTTCCAGATGAACTGATACCCATATATCGAAGTTTCGGAATCGATCTGCCTGCCTGCAATGGCGATGACAGTTGGTCGTTACCGATACCAGCTAGAATCTTGATTGCCACAACTGGCGAGATCATTGATGTAAACGCTGATCCAGATTATACGGTTCGCCCAGAACCTCTCGACACATTAGCGCTACTGGAGTGATAAAACTAAATTAAGGTGATCACGTGATTTTTTATACGAGGCTCTAGATGCCCGATTATCTTTGCTTCTTTGTAACCGTTTTCGTGTAAGTCGCGCAAACATAATTCTGCATTTTGTTGAGGTACGGTGGCTAATAGTCCACCTGAAGTTTGTGGATCAAAAGTAATATCCAGCGCACCTGTTATATTGGTTTTTATACAAACCATACTTTGTAGCTTTAGATTTTGCGGATGAAGTGTGCTCGCGTAACCTTTTGTAAATAGTGATACTGCTTCGGGAAGCACTGGAATGGCCTCACTTGAGAGGGTTGCATGAAGCATGCCGCCATCGAGCATTTCGATCAGATGGCCACACAGACCAAAGCCGGTAATGTCGGTCATGGCGGTAGGCTCGTGAGATCTAAGTATCTGGGAGGCAATTTTATTACTGGTCAACATCATATTAATCGCCGCTTGTATTGATATGGCCTTCGATTCACCTTGCATCATGGCGGCAAAAATAACCCCGGTTCCGAGAGCTTTAGTTAAGATTATTGCGTCATTACTTCTCGCGGTGCTCTTCTTCAGCAGTTCTTTTTCAAAGCAATAGCCATTTACGCTCAGTCCAAGACTCATTTCTGCCCCCTCGCAGGAATGGCCTCCAATCAGTTCAACATTATCTTCGGACAGACTTTTTAAGGCGCCTGACATTAGTTGAGATAGGTCGTCGGCCATAAGTTTTTCCGTGCTTGTGGGGATAGTAGCGAATGCTAGCGCAGTTTGTGCTTGCCCACCCATAGCATAGATATCAGATAATGCATGAACAGCCGTTATTCGACCGAAAAGAAAGGGATCGTTTATAAAGTCTCTGAATCCGTCTACGGTATAGAGTGCGAGTGTACCAGGGGGGACGCGCGTAACAGCCGCATCATCAGGGTTGCTGAGACCCAGCAAGACATTCGGATCAGAATAGCTAGGAGTGAGCTTTTGCAATGCGGACTGTAAGATCTCTGGTCCAATCTTCGAACCACACCCCCCACACCTCATGATTTCGGCACTAATCTTTTTGTCAGAGTTATCTAGATTAGGTTCTGTCATCCGCGGGAGCTCGGTGTAACGTTCAATAAAGCGTTTATCAATATATTTTTTTAATCGCCATAACCATTCGCCGCAAAAGGCTACTCGATATTTTGTTCCTATTGCTATTTTTTCTCCCAAAGAAATTAGACTGAGTACATGCTTCTGCGGTGAATATTTCTCAAGTCTTGTTTCTCCCCGAGCGACATGACGAAGGTTTTTTGCCAGTATGGGGCCCTGTCTGACCGCAAATACACCAGATTTTGGCCGATTAAATTTTTCTACATCGGCAATATCCCCGACCGCAAAAATATTTTTCTGGCCAATTGCCTGTAAGAATTTGTTTACCTTAACGAATCCAGTCGTACTAGTTTGGAGACCGCAATCACCAGGCCATGTTGGGGCGGAAGCTTGTGTTGCCCAAATAATATGTTCGACAATGATCTCTTCGCCTACCTCATTATAAATTGCGTTATTTGTCGCACTAACGACCTTAAAATTGGTAATTAACTGTATTCCGGCCGACTTGAGTGCCAGCAGACAATGTTTCTGTGCAGAGCGGGGGAACGCAGGGAGTATTGAATCATCTGCTGTGATGATTATCACTTCAGTATTTGAGACCGCCTCGCCTGTACCACTCAGTGCAGTCGCAAGGCGGTGCTTTATCGCAAATGCCAACTCGATCCCGCCGGCTCCTCCGCCAACTATACCTATGGTAGGTGATTCGCCTTGATCAGAATAAGGTTCGGAGTTTCTAAAATGCTCGTAAAAACTATTTATCGGTTTGACTGGCAGAATCGATTCGTGGCCATCAGGGACCTCTGAAGGTGATGAGCCAATGTCTAGACTAAGGAGATCAAATGGTATGGGAGGTCTACCGTCGCATAGAACAACATTTTTTTTTAGGTCGATTGCTAAGACTTCACTATGAAAAAATCTACAATTCGCAAAATGTGTTAATGGACGAAGATCGATATGAACGTCATCAAATTCATAATGGTTTGCGATTAGTCCAGGCAACATACCAGAATATAAAGTTTGATTTTCTTTACTTATTAATGTCAGACGAGTTCCAGGCTCGGGCTTCATCCCGAAATTTCTAACCACCTCAATGTGGGCATGACCACCGCCGATAAGTACGATATCCGTATGTATACTATCCGTGTTTAGCTTAGAACTATTCAATGTTTAATATCAGCATTATGTGTCTACGGTTCTCCAGTCCGCCGGATTAGTGTGAGGTTTTGACCAAGTGTTATCACTATTATTCGCTGGATTGTTGTCTATTAAACCCGCGTCATCAATTTCTTGCATCGCCTCTTTACTGAATTCAGCTCCTGGTGCGTCTCCTGAAATGACAAACATTAAAACTGCGGGTTGATCTCTTGGACCGTCGGACACATTTTCAAATCGTCTTATCGCACCCGGCGGAAATGAAATCACGTCAAGCGGTTGCAGGTCTACATGTTGTTCGTTCCCACTTTCCTCTTCCCAACTTGCTCTCCAGGTACCGGTCATACAAATAAAGGTTTCGTTTGTATCGTGATTATGCATCATGGGACCTTTGCCAGGGAGCGCTTCGCAGTAACCTAGATTGAAGCCCTCACTGATTTTTATCGCGGACATTCTTGCTGCCGCAGCGCCTACCGGAGAGACTATTCCATCTTTTTCATCAGCCGGTGGCTGGAAGCCAATTACGTTATAGAGAACCCGCTTAGCATTCGGCATATAACTATCGGGAAGGCCACCATCGAACCCTTTTAAATCGCCAAAACGCGCGACACGTTTGAGCATTTCAGCTCGAGTGGGGAAATATCTTGGAATCTGTTCTTTAAAAGCCATAGCACTCGCTCCCTCTTCATATTCCTAAGTTTACTCAGATTCGGTTGTTCTTAAAACTGATCAGTTAATTTCAATCTTATCTTGTTTGCGTTTAAATTTGCATTATTATAATTAATGTAGCAGGTTCATCCTTTTATGTTATCTCAGAAGATCTAACCAGACAGCGGTTTGTGTAAAAAATACTATGACCAACTCTAATAATTTTAATATTACTCCCGGCATTGATGGGTTTGGTGCAACCTTAAGGGGCATATTATTAAATGGCGAGCTCTCAACGTCTCAAGTTAAAACAGTAATAGATGCGCTAAATCAGTATGGTGTCGTATCGTTTCCAGATCAACATTTCACCCCTTGTAGCCTTGAGAACTTTAGTCGAAGGCTGGGCGAATTCGGGGATGACCCTTATGTCCAGTCTATGGAGGGATTTGAGCATGTGATTGAGGTCAGGCGCGATCCGAGCGAGACTGCGCCGATATTTGGAAGCTTATGGCACTCTGACTGGAGTTTTCAACGGGTACCGCCAAGTATTACAGCGCTTTATTCTGTCGAAATACCACCACGTGGCGGTGATACCTTGTTTGCAGATCATCGTAGAGCTTTTGAAAGCCTGTCTCCTAAGCTTAAGCAATTTCTCATTTCGCTTGAAGGTGTACACTCGGCAGGTCCTGCGTACAGTGATACTGTAGGACTTTTCTCTAGGGATGATGACACTCGCTCAATGAAGATTCTGGTATCCCCTGACGCTGACAATTGTGTTACTCATCCCGTTGTTCGCGTGCATCCACCTTCTGGGAGAGAAGCTCTTTACGTGAACCATGTTTATACTACGGCGATTAAGGGTTTGTCGGAGAGCGAGAGCGATTTGATTTTAAAATTTTTGTTTTCGCACTGCACCCGAGAAGAATTTATTTATCGTCATGTATGGCAGCCAAACACTTTATTACTGTGGGACAATCGTTGCGTAAGTCACTATGCCGAAGGGGGTTACGAGGGATATAGTCGCTTACTCTATCGCACTACTATTGCTGGCGAGGTGCCTATTGCCCCTGAAGGATTTTAAGCAGTTCTATAGAGCAAGCTTAAATGCTTTTCGGTTTGAAAGTCGGTCATAATACCTCTGGACGTTTTCTAGCGGCGTTATATCGATGAATTGCTGGGCAAGATGTATGCTATACCCCACACCAGTATCAGCAGCAGAGAATCCGCTTTGCAAAAGGTAATCATGTTCTGCCAGTATTGGTTCAAGTATTTCCAATGCGATAAATAGTCGTCGCGACTCGATTTTTTGCACAACTTCAGATCTTTTTTCTGGAGCGATGAATACCTTCTGCTGCACTAGCGATGCACCATGCACCGCAATAGTTTCCGCAAAATGGATCCATTGTAACCATTGGACTCGCTCGGAGTGACCGGGCGCACGATAAAGATTCCCGTTACCATAATTTTCGCATAGATATTGACATATGGCTCCAGACTCAAATATGGTGCGGTCATTATCAGTTAAACATGGTACGCGGCCCAAAGGAGAGATCCCTAAGTACTCAGGCGTTCTCAGCGCGGCCATACTAAATTCAATTTCGTTCAGCTTAAACTCAATTTGCATTTCATGTAAAAGCCATAGTGAACGCATTGAGCGCGCTCCTTTGCAATGGTATAGCTCAATCATTAGTGTTTTACTCTTATTTTATTACCATTTAATTCTAGCAAATGTGATAGCTTTAAGCTTCACTCATAACAATTAGAATTTAGGTGAGGATAATTGAATGGAAGGAAAGCTAGCAGGAAGAACGGCTTTAGTAACAGGAGGAAGTAGGGGAATTGGTAAGGCGATTGCCGAAGGATTCGCAAAAGAAGGCGCCCAATTAGTTATAAATGGTCGTGATATGAAAGTCCTAGAGGCGTCAGCCGAATATATTCGCGAGACATATGGTGTGTCCGTATTGCCTTTAGCTGCGGACGTGACAGACGAATATCAGGTAAAAATGATGGTGGCCGAGGCAGAAACTTTCGGACCGATAGATGTTCTAGTAAATAATGCCGGTGTTCATATCGCATCTTCATTTTTAGAATATACTTTTCTGGACTTTAAAAATGTTATCGAAAGTAATGTGTACAGTGTTTTTCACGTAACGCAGGCTGCGCTAGTCAATATGGTCAAGCGCAAATACGGGCGAGTGATAAATTTAGCATCAACCGCCGGGAAATGGGGGTCGCGTAACCAAAGTGCGTATAATGCGTCCAAGCATGCGGTTGTCGGAATTACCCGGTGCCTTGCGCTTGAAATGGCACCACATAATATCTTAGTAAATGCGATCTGCCCTTGGGTTGTTGATACCGATATGGCTAAAGGATTTATGAGCGAACATTCAAAGGCGTTGGGTGTCGGAGTGGAAGAACTGGCTGAAAAAATGAACGCATCCACCCCATTGGGACGTTTGATAGAACCGCGGGAGGTAGCCGGTCTCGCTGTATATCTCGCAAGTGATGATGCCTCCTATGTGAATGGACAGGCATGGACCGTCGACGGGGGTTACACTATGATATGAGTCGTTCCCCCGATAAGTTACCTTATAGCAATAGGGTTGATGATTGCTTGTACAGACCCATAAAGCCGTGGTTGTCCGAGCACAAAAAGAAATTCCGATGCCCCGTCTCTTGCGAGAGCTCGAGTATCCATATTTTCAAGCAAGTAGATCCCATTCTTCGTGAGCATTTCCTGATGAACGGGGAAGAATTCGCCCTCTTGCTCAAATGGGATTACTTCCACTCCATAGGTGTCTGAACCCACGGCGACTATCTTCCTGCTGGCTAAATATCGGGCTCCGCCTTTGCCTAAGCCAGGCTCCCCTTGCATAAATCGCTCGCTATCAGTTTCACTTATGTTCAGCCACCCGGTGTGAAAGAGGACAACATCCCCTTCTCTTATCTTTATTCCGATAGCGGCCTCTGCAGCACGAATGTCCGCTTCGTTAAAACTTGTGCCCGCCGGTAGTATTTTTTTTCCTTTTAGTTTTGCCATATCGAGCAAGACGCCTCTTGTTACTATTGGCGGAATTTGCGAGGTGGAAAACTTGGTAAGTCCGTTAACTTTGACGAACTCACTTGCGTGAATGTTATTGTAGTAATGATGATCAATCCCAACATGGCCGAGCCCATCTATTTGGCTTCCGATTCCTACGTAACTATGCACCAGATCATCATTCCCCGTAACTTTGTTTGTGCCGGCTGGTGTACCCAAGCCATCATCCAGTTGCAGCACAGTCATCTGATATGTCCTTGGCCCATACGCTGGAGAGTCTGGTCCTGTTTCTACTCCCAAGGCATATGTTTTGCCTAACTTCACAAGCTTGCTCGCGCTTAGTACGGACTCACTATTGAGTCGGTTTACGGCGCCTAATGTATCATTTGGCCCAAATTCTGATGGAGGGACTTCTTCGGTAATTCCGAACTGGATGAAGCCTAGACCGATCAATAAAGCAAATAATCTTGAAATCTTCGTTTTTCCCCTCACATTACCCTCCCCATGCTTACACTACTTTTTTTATATTTACGTATACTGTTCTTTTTCACAAGTGATTATCTCAGAATTTATGATAAATATTCATCTAAAGCTTATCGCAATGGGAGTTCTTTGGGCGAGTTCCTACCCGCTGGGGCGTTATCTCGCCGTTTATGATGCCCCTCAAGTGATAACGGCTTTTCGGGCATTAGTAGCATTTGTGATACTTGCGTTGGTCGCGCATTTTCGGGGTCAATTAAAGATCAAGTGGACCAGGCAACTTTTCTATCAGATTATTTTGCTTGGAGTGTGCGGATTTTGTATTCATAATTTTTTGATGTTCTCTGCACTTGAACATACGCGTGCTGGGACAGGCGCAGTGATTAATGGGGCAATCCCAGTGCTAGTGATCTGCGCCGACTATTTGTTTTTCAGACATAAAGTGAAGCGTAAGGCAGTGATCGGAATTATGCTCAGTTTTCTGGGCACAATCATTGTCGTCACTCATGGTGATTTATTCGGTGTTTTTAATAAAGGGGTAGGTCTCGGAGAGGGATTGTTTTTGATTGCGATCTTGGGCTGGACTGGGTACACGATTTTTGGCCGCGCTCCATTGGCCTCATATCCTGCGCTAACTATTACCGCTTACAGCTGCTTAGCTGGTGGAATTCTCATGCTCCCTCTAGTTGCATCGGATCTTCCGGCAGTTTTCAGACTTTTGGGCGAGGGGCAAAATATTTTCATATTAACTGCGCAAGGCATTCTAACCATGGGTGTAGGGTTTCTTTGGTACTACGAAGGGATACAGAAGCTAGGACCTGCGACGGCATCTGTTTATCTGAATCTCGTGCCGGTGATGGGTGTTGTTTTAGCACTACTTATCCTAGGCGAAATCCCAGGAGTTGATTTACTAGTCGGTGGTAGCCTCGTAGTAGGGGGACTTCTTTTGGCGAGTCGTAATGGGTAATTGATGATGCAACTATGCCGGTTATGTCGCCAACTTCAATGCAAATTTAATCCCACAAATCATTAAGCCAGTTCTCTATCATGTGGAAATGTTCAGAAAAAGTTTGAACATCGTAATGGCTTGCTGCAGGTATTTCTGAAAAGCTGATCTTACAGCCCTTGTCTTTCGCAGCATCATATTGTGAGACAAAATTTTTGTAGTCGAAAACTTCATCGTTTTGAGTGAGGAGTAAGTGTACTGGGCAGGTTAGATTGATTTCGCCAGATGGAAAGCCCGCTAACGCTATTCCCGCGGAGAAAACATCTGGATAACTGTCCAGAAAATGAAAAGTACCTAGCGCCCCCATGCTGTAGCCGCCTAATATTGCTCTAGCGGGATTGATGTTGTAGGTTTTTTGCATCGATTCTACTAGCGCCATAATAAATGACTCATTCTCTTCCGTATGCCATTGTCCGTTAATTGATTCAGGGGCTACTAGTATCGCGTTATATTTTCGAAAGACTGGGAGAAATACACTTTCTAAAAGCGGTCTTCCATAAAAGCGTGTTGGTTGTCCTGCGTAATGTAATATGCAAATCAGCGCTGGCTGCTGGCGAAGCATGTCGTCTTGCGGGAGGTAGATGGTTGCTCGCGCGCGCTTTTGGCCGCTTGATTCAATTTCAATATCATGGACCTTGTCGCCTTCCTGAGGTAACTCGCGCTGAATTATTTCAGGTGAAAACATTTGGAAGAAGGTCTCCATGTCGCAATTAATTGCATATCATATACGAAGGGTGTTTAAATTTTCTACCTCAATATAAATTATAAAGCTGTCTGTTTAGATTGTTAGTCGAAGGAGTTACGCCGTGGATCAAATATGTAGTATTGAGGTAAGTTCACCTGCGTATGGACGGCATCAGATTATCTGTAGGCCGAGCTCGAATTTTTATGAAGCCACGGTAAGGTGTAGCGGTGATCCGAAGAATTTTGATGACGAGATCATTGGTCATATTATCAATGGAAAATTTAGTATCGCATTTGATAACCCAGACAACAATCGGCAATATTTTTGTCTTGAATCGGCGTCTAGTGGACCGCTTGTATGTGCCCAAAGAAATGTCCTTTTAGAAGGTAGTGTCAATTTTAGAGATATAGGTGGCTACCTAACCGAGAGTGGAAATCGTATCGCTTGGGGAAAGATTTATCGATCCGGCCATCTGTCTGATCTCACTGCGCTTGGTAAAATAGCTTATGCTAATCTTGACGTCGGCATGGTAGTCGACTTCCGGCTCGTAGAGGAAAAAGCTAATGAAAATGCTGAACTTCCGGGAGCTCCTAATGTTTGTCAACTCGGGATAATGCCTGGCGTGGGAACTGCACATTACTTTCATGATCTCTTTGCGACAAAGCCGCGTGAAATTGATGTAGTGGAAGCGATGCACGAGATGATGAGGTATCTGGTAACTGACAATATTGATGCGTATGGCCAACTATTCCAACTTTTACTTCACTCTGACAATGCGGGAGTTTTGCTTAATTGTTCTGCGGGGAAAGAACGAACTGGATTCGGTATCGCACTTGTTCTTGAGTGCTTGGGAGTACCGCGCGAGGTGGTGCTTTATGACTTTATGCTTTCCAAGAAATATTTCCCTGTCGAAGACGAAATTGATCGAGTATTGCGCAAATACGGGGTCTCGAATGAAAATGGAGAGGGTGTTAACATAATTATGCCATTGCTTGAGACACGTGAGTCGTATTTAAATGCAGCATTTGACTATATCGACAAATATTATGGCTGTACCAAAGCGTTCGCTAAGCAATGTCTAGGTGTAGGTGATGTTGATTTCGTTAGACTGGTAAATAAATATACAGATTAATAAGGGGAAAGCCGATGTCTAAGCTTTATGTCGATACCGATAAATATGGCTATTTATCCGAGTTCGCTTCGGTTGAAGCATACAATTGTGCCATCAAAGATGTAGTTAGGAAACGCTTTAGAGAATCCGGTGTTGGATGGGAGGAGTTTGTCTTTGGAGTGGGTGAGCAGTTGGTCTCAAAGGCTGATATGAAAGCTATCGAGGATAACTTGCTAGCGTTGGGTTATCGTTTTGAGCCCTCGGCGATGTCTTCTCCTCAAGAGAGACCAGACGCATATAAAGATTCAGGCTTATCGAATGAAGACTTTTGTTTTGAGCACAAGGAAGCACCTGTCGGAGAGATTGAGACCGACGGACGAGAGTTAAGAGGTTTAGGGGATAACGTGGTAAATCATGTTGCAAATTTGAACGGAATTGCACGCTATGTGAGGACCAGTGATAAGGTACTTGAATATCTAAAGGAGGGTGTCCCTGAGGAGACGATTGCAATAGTCGATGACTCTGGGGGTACTTTGACGGCGCCGATCCTTGAACAATTTAAAGGCGTGTTGTGTGCTGGAGGAACTACGCGCTCTCACTTAGCGATCTTAACTCGAGAATATAATATTCCCTGTTTGATGAACGTAAACTTAAATGGGATCAAAACGGGTGAGTTAATCGAGGTAGAGGTGACGGCCCCCTCGAAGACCGCCGACGACTATGCCAGTGGCACTAATGTGACGGCTCGAATATGGCGCTTACACAATTAATCTTCATCGTACTGGATGAACTTAGGGAAAAATCAGAATGATTAAAAACGAAATTAGTTATGCTCAATTACTTGAGACTAACAATCTTATCCAACAGAACTCTGATGAAACATACTGGCTTTGCGCCACTAGGACTGTTCAGGAGTCAAAAATATTTCCTGTCTCAGCGTATATATTGTTTTCTTACTTAAATTGCTTTTATCGATATCCTGAGCTCCTGAAAAAAATAGAAGCTAATATGTCAGCTGAAGAAGTAGGGGATAGGGCAAGAAGTACAGGAGTGAAAATATTAGCTTGGACCATTCCGTGCTTTTATCTTCTTGGTAGAGAGATGCTGATAAACTGGGGAGTTATTAAGCCGACAGACGCTGTTGAAGATGTTGTTTATGTGATGGATTTTTGGAAACGATTCCAATTATCATGGCATCGCAATAACGGCGGTCTGACCAATCGTCAGAATGGTCATCGTGCACAGATTTTCCCAGAACAGAAGTTGCAAGTGTTTCATGCGGATGCTTTTGAATGCGTTCCTGGCGACGAGTTACACAATGCTGCCCAAGAGTTTATGGCAACGATTGCGCAGTATGGCTTTTTGGTGTCGTGTGAAAGTCGGTTGACTATTCACAACCACGGTCCTTATAAGATTTCTGAAAACCGAGAGATGTTGGTTAGAGATTTTCGCGAGTTAGCAGAATATGACTTTCCTTGGTTGGATGGCGTAGCCAAAGACCTGCTATACAATAATTTGACTGTAGCAATGATAGTTGAAGACACCCACATCACATTACTTGATGATTGGGGATCTTTTGAAGCTGAGCCTGAACTAAAGTCTGAACATATTCGAGCCGTTGGTCTATGGACGGCGGATAATCTTACCGACGGGCATCAACCAATAGGCATGGATAGTCCCGAGCAATTGACTCAAACTTTTGCAGAATTGACCGCCCAAATTAAAATAGCTACGACAAAGCTGTGGGAGCAAATGGCAGGTTGGAGTAGAGATCAACAAATGGACGCAGGCGCGTTAAATTACTTTGCTGTACCAAAAGAGTTAGCTCATATTGCGGGTTGCTATGAATCACGCGACTGGATGATGATGGATGACCGCGCTGAACGTTTTCGTCCACTGTTAAACGACGAGTATGGGAACCTGTTTCTCGGGGAGTTAGTGGGGATGATCACTCAACCCAGCCAACAAGCGCACTCATATACTATGGCGCAACACACAGATAAGGCCACCAAAGGCTTGAGTTTCATTCCTTACTCTATCCTCCAGGATGAGCCATATACTTCTGGGGTTGGTCGGATTACTGGCGGAGTCACTAATTTAGAGCCAAAACAAGATCGCTATAGAACGTCCGAGGGTGTCATGTCGGAAGCCGAACTCAATGAGCGATGTAAGAAATTTACTATGACTGCGTGTACCGAGGAATTTCGATTGCTTTGTTCCGACTGGGTTAAGTACCATTTTCACGAGGACAAGGCTGACGACTTGTTCGCGATTGAGCAGAGGCACTCTCGTCTTTTGAGAGGTAAGGGGGCTTCTTTATCTCGGGATGATATCGAAACTTTACGTAACAAATCAAAATGAGCGTTAAAGGAATTAATATGATACAGGCTTCTGATATTCACATGGTTTTGCATGCGGTGGCAGTTAAAAAAGGCGCTGAAAATGGGATTATTCGCGCACTTACGCGATTGCCAGAAAAATCTTTCAGCCTAGCCCTGGAGCATGCCTTACTAACGGAGAAGGTTTCCGATGTGGAAGGCAGATACTTTTTAACTGCAGCAGGTCACATGATAGTTGGGGCAGAGTATTCTCGCTATTATGGGGAACTGCGCGCGGACGCTGAGTTCTTAGATGAGTATGAAAAATTTGAAGTCATAAATGTCGATTTAAAATCTGTGATCACTTCTTGGCAGATGATTGAAGTTGCTGGTGCATTAGTTGCTAATGATCACACCGACAAGTCCTACGACTCGAAAATTATCGATCGCTTGGGAGAGCTGCATGACCGATTCGAATCCATTTTAGATGGCATAATTAAATTCGTTCCTAGATTTGTATTTTATCAGGAAAAACTCTTGGCAGCACTCGAGTCAGCGGAGGATGGAGAGATCCAATGGGTCAGTGATGCTAAAATAGAAAGTTATCATACGATTTGGTTTGAGATGCATGAGGATTTGTTAAGGATAGTCGGGCGCGAACGCCCAGAGTAAAGTAAAAAAGGTTTAAATTAATGTCTAGACTACAAGGAAAAATCGCGCTTATCACGGGAGCTGGAACTGGTATTGGACGCGCATGTATGCAGCTTTTTGCGAATGAAGGCGCTTTCGTCTTTGGTGTATCTCGGACGCAGTCTAATCTTGATGAGACGCTGAGCTTGGTCACTTCTGGAGGAGGGAAGGGCTCTGTATTCAGCGCCGATCTTTCGGACCCTTCAAAAGTTGAGGCAGTTGTCGAAAACTGCATCTCCAACAATGGTAAAATTGATATTCTACTTAATGCCGCCGGTGTTGGTTACAATTTGAGAGAAAGTAGCGAGGGGTCTATGGATCCCATCGATACGACCCCAATAGAAAAATGGAAAGAAGTAATGGCGTCAAATTTGGACAGTCTGTTCTATGTATCAAGGCTAGTTGTACCTCAAATGAAGCGACAGAAATCTGGTTCTATTGTTAACATCTCGAGTATTTTCGGTATGGGCGGTGCGCCGGATGCTCACACATATACAGCTACGAAAGGGGCTATCATTAATCTCTCAAAATCGATGGCAGTGGCTTATGTGGATGATGGCATACGATGTAACGTGGTGGCACCTGGATTTGTTGAAACACAGATGGTCGAAAGTGTAATTCCAGATTTATTTTCCGAAGAGAACCCTAAGCTGATCTCTCCAATGGGACGACCTGCGACACCCCAAGAGGTAGCCTATGCGAGCTTGTTCTTCGCATCCGATGAGTCATCCTACTGCACTGGCTCAGTACTCGCTGTGGATGGAGGGGCTACAGGAAGAGCATAGACCTAGCTCGCATTCCGCAGTTTTTCTGTGGCAGTATTATCGATGCTTAGACTCTCGTCCTCCATACTTCCTTTCAGTACAACTCCGTAGGTTTCTTTGGCTCGCGCTATTGTTTCCCATTTTTCTTGAACATCTTTTAGAACACGAGCAGGGTCTCGGTCTTTAGGCTTTCCATAACCACCACCTCCGGTATCGGTTCCCCTAATGAACTCACCGGGAGCGAGTTCACACTCAATGACTCCCGCCAACTGTTCTTCTGTACCATCCGTCTTGACACGCCAGGTGGTTGCTAAAGGGCCTGGCTCGCCACCGCTTACTCCTTTCGGGGGGAAATGTTGTCCATCACACGCAATCACTACGGTCATTTTGTCTTTGCGAGGACCGTAAATTACTTCAGCCCCGGGTGCGCCTCTAAATTTACCAGCGCCACCTCCGCCAGGTATAACTTTGAGAGATTTAAATATTATGGGGTATTTAGACTCGTCAACTTCTACGCTTCCCCGATACATCCGACCGGCGGCTACGGGCAACCCAAAATTTAGCCATCCATCGCTTTCGGGACTAGCAGGGCCTCCATTCACAATTAGCCACTCTTGGTTGATGTAGTCACTATTATCCGTTCGCCAGTCTTTACCTGAGATCACACCTGCCGCGGCCCCCATACCAACGCCACCTTCCGCTAGACCATGGTTTTCTCCTAATTGTGAAAACGCTGCTTGGGTCGCGTTTAAAACTCTGTCAGATATATTCGTTGTGGCCATGGAGGCACTGTGGGGAAATTTTGGGTTGCCAGTAATACAGCCGTCTCGCAGCTTAACGTTAACTCTGGAAAAGCTCCCTCCATTCACAGGCACTTCCTCTAGGCAATTAAACACCCCTGCCATAGCTGTACTTGTGGCTGTCGCTACGGTCATATTTAAGCCAAAATCTTTATTATCCTCGTTTTTGGTTAAATCAACTTCGATCAAGCCTTCCTCGGAATTGATGTCGACGTCTACCCGGATGTCTAGTCCCTCAGGGAGTACTGTTCCTAACGGATCATGATGTCCCATACTTGTGAGTTTACCGCTAGGCATTTTTTTAATAGCTTCAGTAGTACGCGTTGCCGAATAGGCGAACCAGTCACGCATGAATTGTTGGATTGTCTCGATGCCATACCTTTCAACCAGAGTAATTAGCCGTCTTTCGCCAATTCGAGCTGCGCCTATTTGAGCTAAATAGTCGCCGTACCATTGTTCTGGCACGCGTATCCGGCGTTGACACATCCTTATTATGTCATCAACATCCTTATAGTCTTTCTGTATTCGGACACATGGGAAGATAAGCGAGCCTTCTTCGTAAACATCTCTCGCATAGGCATGGTAAGTGCTTGGTATAGAGTTGCCGCAGTCAGCCATATGCGCTTTAGCGCAAGTAGTGAAAAGGTGAACGCCATCAATAAAGACTGGCGCCATAATCATATGGTCAGCCGCGTGAGTGTTGCCCAAGTATGGATCATTGTGTAGGAACGCATCACCCGGAGCTAGATCTTTGTGTAATTCCGTCATTGTCTCTCCTTGCAAAGGACTTCCAAAGATATGTATTGGGAGTCCGTCGCCGGGACACAGGAGCTCGTTATCAGCCGTAATAATTGAACAGGAGAAATCGCGCACTACCGCAAGTACTGCAGAGCGTGCGGTTCTGAGTAACGTGTTAGTCATTTCAGCTACAATTGCATTGATTCGATTGGATAAAACTGCCATATGAACAGGATCCATTTCATAGGTAGTTTTAGCTGTGTTTTTATTCATACTAAACCGTGCTCCGATGGTGTTAAAATATATCTTCCGCCAGAGCTCACCTTTACATTAGCTCCGGGATTTATGACTAGGGTTGATGTGGGCTCTTCTATTATAGCTGGGCCGTCGATAGACACGCCGATATTCAGGCCACTTCCCAGATAGATCGAGGTATCGATAGGCTCTTTCCCAAAATATGCTTTCCGAATTCTGTCTGCCTCCGCACGATTCTCGGTATTAGATCTCGGTGGTTCAAGAGATGGTGCCTTCACGTCAGCGATAAGCCTACCGCGCCAGTTTAAACACTCTACTGCTTGGCCTATATCAGTGATCGCAAAAACTCTATCATGCATGCTGTGAAAGGCTTCAATCAGAGCATCAACATCCTCTGGACCGTTAAAAACTCCAGTTTCAATCTCTACTTCCAACTCCCAAACTTGGAACCGATAACGTGCTTCTACAAAATAACGTTTTTTTATCTCGGAAATACCGCGCGACTTTAAGTTACTGGCAAACTGATCTAATTGTTGATTTATAGCAGTTAACGCTGCGTTCACCCCATCAAAATCAAAGGCGTCCGTGGCCGTTATTTTACTCGCACCGGTCTCGGTTATGATGTCGGAGAATTGCATTCCAGAGGCACTTAGTGCCCCGGCTGTACGCGGTATTAGCACATTACGACAGCCTAATTCTGCTGCGATTGGTGCGATCCCTAGCCCGCCGGCTCCGCCTCCTGCGACGAGTGTAGAGTCTGCAGGATTGATTCCTTCGTTTACAGTCAACTCTTTGATTGCTTGTATCATATTTTCGTTGGCTACAGCTATTATGGCGAAGGCAGTATGTTCGATCGACTCATTTAACGCTTCAGCGAGCGGCTTAATTGCTTTTCTGGCCGCGTCTTCGTCTAAATGCATCCTTCCGCCAAGAAAATGTTTAGGATCAATGTAGCCTAGAGCTACCGCTGCATCGGTGACAGTTGGCTCTAGCCCTCCGAGACCATAGCATGCCGGCCCAGGCTCAGAACCAGCAGATCTTGGCCCGACTTGCAATAGGCCCCCAGTATCGACCCAAGCGATAGAGCCACCACCTGCGCCGATGCTATGCACCGCTACCGAGGCCATCCCTAGATTATCACCAGTCCATTGTGGGCCAAGCCACGTATCTCGTGTAAATTCTACTTGACCGTCTCGCACAAGGCTCACATCAAATGTCGTACCTCCGGCATCACATACGATTACGTCTTCAGCTAATTCTTCAGCAGCCACATATGCCAAGCCAGCTATAGGCGCCATTGCAGGTCCAGATTTAACTAAAAATATCGGTTTTAGAACTACATCTGAGAGGTGCATGACGCCACCAAAAGAAGTGCTGACTAGTATGTCATTTTCATAACCCGCTTTTCTCAGGTCCTTCTCTAATGTGAGGAGATATTCCTGCATCAATGGCTTTAGAGATGCGTCTATCGCTGTTGAAGATGCCCTACGATACTCACGCAGAATGGGATTGATTTCACTCGACAACGTATAAGGTACACCAGGTAAGAACTCTTCTATTAATTCTCCAACACGTTTTTCATGTACAGGATTGGCTATCGACCACAAGAGACAAACAGCGATCGCTTCTATCTTTTTGGTTTTAAACTCTGTCAATAACTGACGCACTGCCTGTTCATTGAGGGGATGCTCGACTGTTCCTTCAGCACTAATTCTTTCTGGAATCTCGAATGTCAGACTTCTAGGAATGTAAGGATCAGGATACTCCATTCTAAGATTGTGTGTTTCTGCCTTGCCCCCCTCTTTTAATAACAGGGTATCCGGGAAGCCTTCCGTACTAAGAAAAGCTGTTCGTGCTATCTTCCTTTCTACTATTCCGTTGGTAGCTCTGGTCGTACCATATATAAATACCGAGGTGCTCGCCACTAACTCCGCAACAGGTATCTTCAACTCTTCACAGGCGACTTCCAACCCCGCCGCGATACTGGAGAAGGCTCTTTTCTTATCAGTCAAGGCTTTACCGACTGTGAATTGTCCTTCTTCATCGGTGACAACTACGTCCGTGAAAGTTCCGCCAGTGTCCACGGAAATTCTATACTTCATTATGGCTCCTCGTTATAGTGTCGGTTCGTTTGATGGATAAATTTGATATGGTTGTAATGTATTGGATAGTGATATCGCGTGCAACTTGTATTAGTTGTCGTTCTAGTTTTTCTGTTCGCGCGCCCTTCGGGATAGATTGTTAGTTCGATAAGTTTCTCGTTCACGCATATGTCTAGTGAAAAGACTCGAAGATTTTGGATGCTAAGCTATGGAGATTGATCGTAAGAATTATCACATTTTAGAGGAACTTCAGCGGGATGGTCGACTCTCCAATAAGGAGTTGGCCCAAAGAGTTTGTTTGTCAGAGTCTGCGACTCTTCGACGCGTAAAATTACTAGAAGACACTGGTGTGATAGAGGGTTATTTCGCACGAATTAATCCTGCTTTGGTTGGAAAGACGGGAATTGTTTTCGCAGAGATATCACTGGTAAGTCAGAAGCAAGAACAGTTAGATATTTTCGAGGAGGCTGTCAAAGAAGTGCCGGCGGTGATTGAATGCTATTTACTAGCTGGTGAATTTGATTATCTTCTGTCGCTAGTAGTTCGTGATTCAGTCGATTATGAGCGCATACATCACGATCAATTAACTAAATTACCCGGAGTAGCGAGAGTTAAAAGTAATTTCACTTTACGACAAGTAGTGAAGAAGAGCACATTACCGCTTTAGTAGGAAATTTGGTGTCTACAGTTTTTAATTTTGTGGTGCTCTGCGAATTATAATGGCCGGTTTTATAAAAAACCTACGAAGTTTGGATATTTTTCAAGTAGAATTAACGAATCAATGGTGAGCACCCTGATCTCTTAGCGGTACACCGCTGTGGAACCCGTCAGGCCTGAAAAGGAGCAGCGGCAGCAGTTTCTGTATGCGCGAAGCTTGGTCAGGGTGGTCGCCGCTAGTTTTTGTGAGAGTATTAGTTCTTCCTCTATTAGGTTGGGTGTTATGAGTTACCAAGTGTTTGCGCGTAAATGGCGCCCTCAAACTTTCTCTGACGTTATAGGTCAGAAGCATGTCTTGAAAGCACTAATAAACGGACTTGATTCTCAGCGAATACATCACGCGTATCTATTCACAGGTACGAGAGGTGTCGGGAAGACCACTTTGGCTAGAGTTTTGGCTAAAGCACTTAATTGTGAGACCGGAATCACAAGTGAGCCGTGCGGCAAATGTGGATCATGTCTGGGTTTTGAAAAAGGACAGTTTGTAGATTTGATTGAGGTCGACGCTGCTTCTAGAACTAAGGTGGAGGAAACACGCGAGCTTTTAGACAACGTACAGTACTTGCCCAGTGTCGGCCGATTCAAGATATACCTCATTGATGAGGTTCATATGTTCTCTAACCATTCTTTTAATGCGCTCTTGAAGACACTGGAGGAGCCGCCCGAGCATGTGAAATTTTTGTTGGCGACTACAGAACCGAAAAAATTACCTGTTACGGTGTTGTCCCGCTGCCTTCAGTTCAACCTTTTAAAAGTGGAAAAGAGTGAGATATCCTCGCATCTTGGTGATTTACTTACGCGCGAGGGAGTGGAGTTTGAGCAGCCTGGTGTGGAACTACTTGCGAAAAATGCTCTCGGTAGTGTTCGAGATGCTCTCAGTTTGCTTGATCAGAGTGTCTCTCACGGAGGTGGGACAATAACTGAGTCGTCCGTTGTTGAAATGCTTGGGGTAATCGATAGAGATACGGTTTTCAGTATTCTTAAATCGATTGCGCTTAATGATTCGAAAAAGCTTATTTCGGCTGCGAGAGAGTTACGGATAGTAGGACCAGATTACAGTGATGTATTGTCCGAAATCTTGTCAATCTTAGTTCGTATTGCAACTGTAAAAGCATTGGGCGATGATGCGGAATCTTTCGAGGATGATCCTAGTGTTTGTATGCTGGCGGATTTAATCAGTCAAGAAGATTGTCAATTGTTTTATCAAATAGCGTTAGTTGGGCGAGGCGATTTGGCGATCAGTCCGGATACGGAATCGGCGTTTGAAATGGTCTTGCTGCGCATGTTGTCTTTCAGGTTGTATGACGATCAATTGGCTGATTACTTGTCACACTCGGATGATGCTTCCGACGAGAAAATCCGCGTAAAAAAAAAAGAATTAGCTAACTTCATCGCGTCTGATAATGTCTACGACCAAGATGTCGTTGATATTACTCAGGTCCCCAAGGAATCATCTCAAAGCTCATCCATGCCGAGCGTGAGCCTAAATTCAAACGATGAATGGCATGCACTCTCAGAGTTGCTCGAAGTATCAGGCCTAACACGTGAATTGTATCGTAATACAGTTTTTGTAGGGCGGAATGGTGAGTCACTTAATTTATACTTAGCCCCTAATCATGAGAAATTAGCACAAACTAACGCGCTGAAGTTGTTGGAAGAAAAAGTCTCCTTACTAACGGGTGAGGTTTTAAAAATATCTTTGGTGAATTTGCCCGGTGATCCAAAGCTCTCCCTCGCTGAGCAAACAATGGCTAATGAAGAAGAGGTCCAAAGGATTGCAGAGCAAAATATGCAGAAAGATCCAAATATCATGTTGCTGATGAATGAGTTTGGCGCCACTTTAGAAAAAGTGTCGCGCGGTGACAACGAAGAAGGACAGTAGTATTAACTGATGTTACTAGGAGGAGTGATGTGTTGAAAGATGGATTGACTGATCTAATGAAGCAAGCTCAAGCGATGCAGGGAGAAGTCGCAAAAATGCAGAAAGAAATTTCTGCGCTAGAAGTTGTCGGTGAGGCAGGGGGTGGGATGGTGAAAGTGAGAATGAATGGTCGTAAAGATGTGTTATCTGTGAACATAGAGTCAAAGGTCGTTACCGAAGACCTAGAAATGTTTCAGGATCTTTTAGTCATAGCTTTTAACGATGCAAGTAAGCGCGCCGATGCAGTGTCTCGAGAGAAGATGTCAAAAGCGACTTCGGGGTTAGATTTTTTGAAGGGCTTCAACTAACTGTTTTCAGATTTTCCTAGGAGTTATCAAATGTCTTCATCTCTTTTGTCAGATCTGATAGAGAGCTTGCAGTTTCTTCCCGGGGTTGGGCCTAAGTCTGCACAGCGAATTGCTTTTCACCTCATGGGGCAAAATCGAGATATTGCGAAAAACTTAGCTAGTACGCTGGAGCGCGCTGCCAACGAAATAGGGAGATGCAGCGTTTGTCGTAATTTTACCGAGCTAGCCGTATGTAAAACGTGCTCGGACGTTAGCCGAGATGTATCGACAGTTTGCGTGGTAGAAAATCCATTAGATGTTTTGTCACTAGAGCAAGGCTCTGGTTATCGCGGTACCTATTTTGTTCTGTTAGGTAGGTTATCTCCTATCGATGGGATATCTGCAGAGGCGTTGGGCATTCCGCGCTTGGAAGCAAGGCTTGTTAAAGAGGATATTAAAGAAGTGATTATAGCTACTGGAACCACTATGGAAGGAGAAGCAACCGCGCATTATATCCGAGAGATAGCACACCAATTAGATATACGTGTGTCTCGTATTGCTTATGGCGTTCCCGTAGGTGGTGATTTAGAGTTTGTTGACAGCTCGACTCTGTCTAGAGCATTAGCCAGCCGGCAGTCGTTTTGATCAAGTTACAGTTTGTAATACTGTGTGTTTAAAAACATGGAGCATGTGATGGAATATTCGAAAAATAATTTAGTTTGGATAGACCTTGAGATGACGGGTTTGCGCCCCGAGGTTGATGTGATAATAGAGATAGCCACGATAGTGACGAATTCAGATCTTAGTGAACAAGTTTGTGGGCCCGTTGTCGCTATCCATCAAAATCACGACGTGCTAGCGAAAATGGATGAATGGAATACTAGCCATCACACTGCATCGGGTCTCGTAAGCAGAGTTCAACAGAGTGAAGATACAATTCACGATGCCGAAAAGATGACTCTACAATTTTTGAAAAAATATGTGCCAATAAATGTTTCTCCTATGTGCGGTAGCAGCATTTGTCAGGACCGACGTTTTATCTATAAGTATATGCCCGTGCTAGCTGAGTTTTTCCATTATCGCAACCTCGATGTTAGCACTATTAAGGAGTTGGCTAACCGATGGGCTGATAAACTTACCCCGTTCGAGAAGGATTCAAAGCATATAGCACTTGAGGACATAAAAGATTCAATTGACGAGTTGAAATATTATCGACAGTACTTTCTCAATATAGATGCACACCATTAGGCGTATTTTAGGTGGATAGTATTAAATCAAAGATTACTTACTCGATCGGCGTGCACAGGACTACTTGATTATGCGTCGAGAATATCTCTATCATAATCTAGCTACTCCTGAAGAAATGGAGGCACTCGGGTTCGCGACGAAGATATCCTGCCCTAAGGGTGCGCGCTTGTTTCTAACCGGCCAACTGGGGTCAGGGAAGACTGTTTTTTGTCGCGGATATCTGCGAGGTGCCGGATATAAGGGTCGAGTGAAAAGTCCGACGTTTACTATTGTCGAGTCTTATGCGATGTTGGGTTTTGACGTCCATCATTTTGATTTTTATCGTATTGAGGACCCGACAGAGTTGTATTTTATAGGACTAGATCAGTACTTCGATGATGGAAGCGATGTGCTTGTGGAATGGCCTAGTAAAGGCGAAGGTGTATTGCCTTCTGCTGACTTAGTAATAGAGATTCAGGTGGGTACAGAGCCTCACTTTCGAGTACTTAAGATGTGCGGAGAGACTGAGCGAGGATGCGCTATAATTTCTAACCTATGCGGTCAGTCTTTCGGGCACCTTCGGACCGACTCATCGCCGAGCATGGGTTGATTATATTATGATGTATAAGATGTTCCCCGTTTTTCTGAGTTTGTTGCTTGTAGCGTTGCTTTACCCTAGTCAAAGTGTCGCGCTGGATGATGGAACAGTGATTGTTGCGATCGACGCAGGCCATGGAGGCAGGGATGTAGGTGCCATTGGTGTTACAGGAGTCTATGAGAAAGATATAAATTTGTCCGTCTCAGAGAAGTTGGCGGTTCTGATTAATCAAACCCCCGGCATGAAAGCGATCCAGACTCGGAGAGGTGATGTATATGTCAAGCTTCGTACCCGTCTAGCGGTCGCTAGAAACGAGAAAGCAGATCTTTTCGTATCGATTCACGCTGATGCGTTTAAAGATCCAAAAGTAAGAGGAGCCTCGGTATACGTTTTGTCTTCTAAAGGTGCTAGTAGCGAGGCGGCTAAGTATCTAGCAAAAAGGGCCAACTTTGAGCAAGTTGTTGGGGGTGTTTCCCTCACTAATAAGGACGAATTTCTAAGTCGCACTTTGATAGACATGACGCAAGCCGCGGCGATTGAAGAGAGTAAATTATTAGGGCAAGAAATACTAGCTCAGTTGAAAGTACTTGGGCCGGTTCATAAAAAGAGGGTAGAGCAAGCAGGTTTTGTTGTGCTTAAGTCTCCTGACATTCCCTCAGTTTTGGTCGAAACAGCGTTTCTTTCGAATCCGTTAGATGAGGCAAAACTGCGTAAGAGAAATTTTCAAACGAGGCTCTCAAATTCTTTATATCAGGGTATAATTAGTTATTTAAATAAACATCAAATAAATTTGAACATCGCACGCGGGTTTAAGTCGCACACTGTAGCGAAAGGGGATACGTTGTCTCAATTGGGAGTTAAATATGGCGTTCGCGCGGTCGATTTGCGATTGGCGAATAATCTAGAGGATAGTGTGATCAGAGTAGGGGAAAGACTGAAAATTCCCTCAGGACGCACAATAAAGCGCCATCGTGTAGCTAGGGGAGATACTTTATCCGAATTGAGTGAGTTTTATGGCGTTAGCGTGCGCGCAATTAAGGTTGCGAATGGTATAAAAAAAGATACGATCACCATAGGAACAGTGCTCAAAATACCGTGACTCTATAGTAGATGAGCTAGAGGTAGACAGTTAGTGCAGCAGAATCGCCGGATAAA
>CAJWTO010000018.1 GCA_913047675.1 uncultured Pseudomonadota bacterium
GCTTCAACCGAGCTTGCACGATCGCTCCAGCGCACATGGCACATGGCTCTAGTGTGACATAGAGTGTTGCGTCAACTATACGATGATTCCCTAGTAGCTTTGCCGCATCGCGAAGAACCAGCATCTCCGCATGCGCAGTTGGATCAGTATGTGTAATGGTACTATTATGGGCGCGACTAATCGCTTTTTCACCGACCACTAAAATTGCACCGACCGGAACTTCTCCGATTTCACCCGCTTTTCTAGCCAACGAAATTGCCTCTCTCATCCAAGCAATATCTGCATCCACTGACCAATCACCTCATGTTTAAACTCTAACTCAAACTCTCTAGAACTATCTATATCTTAATCAGGGTTCAACATACAATATTGGCGTTGGAATAACCTACTAAGATACTGAGAGAGTGCTTGGTAATCTCCCAACAAGTCGGAACGCCTCGCCCAGTTAACGGTCCAGCCGACAATAATATCCGTAACACTAAAATTATTTCCGACAAGATATTCCGATTCACTTAAGACCGCATCCAGCACTTTAAGCCCTGCGAGTATCTCTTTAGTATTTTGATGAATTACTTCTGGTACTCGCCTCTCTTCTGGGTAAAGGCTCTTATGCTTGATATTGCTCCATAGGTATCCCTCAACTTCAGATTGTGCAAAGGACACCCATTGGTCATGCAGAGCACGATCAGAGGAGCCTGGCGGAGCTATCATACCCGCGTTCTTATTCAGATCGCACAGATAACTGCAAATAGCACTCGACTCAAACACTATGACACCATTTATTACCGCTGCAGGAATTTTTGACTGAGGATGAAATTTCCGCAATCGATCACTACCGATTAGCCCAGACTCATCTATATATTCATATTCTAACTCTAGTTCACTTAAGACCCAGCGGCATCTCAAAGATCGTGCTCCACCAGATCCATAGAGGGTAATAGCATTTCCCATAACAAGACGTCTCCTATCTTTTTAATTACAACATGCAATTAATATTGGATTAAATCAATACCACAACAATTTCTTCTCGAATTAGCCCATCCTTTTATCTAAATACCTATTCTAAAAAGTCCCGAGATACATTTTGCCAAGAAGCTTATTGGGTAAATGCAAGTATTACGTTATTCTTTTATGTTCATATTATCAGGTTATAACAATATGTTTGCACGAGAAAAATACATAAATTTGCGGACATTTAAAAAAGATTTCGGAGCTATCGATACCCCTCTTTGGTTCGTAACCTTCCCCGATAGACCTGACAAATTATTTGCCTTCACAAACTGTATGAGCGGTAAAATTAAGCGAATAAAAAATAATAATGCTGCGGAGATCTGCGCCTGCGACTATAAAGGAAAGCCGAAAACCCCATGGAAGTCTGCGACCGTCTGCCAATCCGAAAAGGTCTCAGACTATTCTATGGTTATTGACACTTGCAAAAAAAAATATGGTTGGCAGATGCATGTACTAGAGTTTTTTAGCGCTACATTTAACCGAAGAAAAAATCGCACCATACTCGAGATACAAGTAAGGCCATAACATCACACCAGCTCACTAACTGCTGAGCAAATTTATGATCTCGCTATATTTAGAGCTCTTTCAGTATCTTTCCATGCCCCAAAACTGCATCAAAGGTCCCAGAGTAACATCCTACAACTTCTCTGACAGGAAGCTTGTACCATGGATCTATAGCGGATGGTGCATCAAAACAGACCGACCCAGGTCCGGACCAAAGATCTGGTATACCGTTGCTCCCAACATGTGGCACTAGCTCTAAGTTGCTGCCTATCAACTGAGCTAATGCAGGTCGCTTTGAATCTGTAGCGCAAGGGATCACTTTCAGTGACACGTTCGTCGTCAGTACGAAGTCCTGAGGCTCAACCGGCGATACATTTCGCATAGTGGCAGTCAACAAACGATTGCCAACCGGACGCTCTACTATCCCCATCATCACTTCGCTTTCATCGCTTATCGAAATTTTTGCCAATTTTTTTGGCCAGCCCCAAATTTCTCTACCCGCCGCTAACGGTGCCTCGTTATCCGTAAAGAGTGCCGGATAATATGTCACTAACTCCCCGTCCAATCTCGCCCGTATCGCCATCATAGCTTCGTTATAGGGACCAAATGTAGAAAATCCATAATGGGCGATAATTATTGTCACCAAAGCGGGCTCATCAAGTTCTAACGCATCGGGCAACCAATCTGCCGCGGCATCCTCATCGGTTCGATATGTCACGAACATCATTCTCATGTTCCGGTAATAGTAAGGAGGCTTCTGCGCGAGTTCGTTAGTAACCGGCATGGTTGCTTGGTAGCCGTCTAAATTTAATTTCCCTTTGATTCCCATTCCGAATTTCCCCTATATACCAAATTAGCCGATAGATTGTCGGCGACCGTCTGAACTGTGTTCTGATGATACTACCCTACGGACAAGTTTCCATAATTTATTTGGCAAGCGCTTGGAGACCGAATACTCTATTAGCCATAACACAAATTTAATAGCTACGGATCGAGGAAAAATGAGAAAAATTGTACTTTTGATAACCATTATTTTTTCAATCTTAAGTAATCTGGCGAGCGCCGGAGAACTTATCGACAAAAAGGAAATACATACGTTCTTTGAAGATCTAGTGCTTAAATTCAATAATCAAGATGTTAAAGGGTACGAGGCCCTCTTAATGATCCCACATGCAAGACACATAGCAGACCAAGTTACATTTGTTAGCGACAAATCGACCCCATTAGTTAATTTCGATCAATTGCGCGAATTGGGCTGGGAAAAGTCATTACTCCGAAAAACTCATATTTTTTACTCAAGTGAGACAAAAGCTTTTGTTAATGTGGATTGGACTCGCATGGGCACTAACGGAAAAGTCCTGCAAGATTTTACTGCTTTTTATGAGTTAACAAAGTTAGGTGATAGCCTAAAAATTACCTACATATCAGCAGCAGATACCCCGTTGACTATAGGCATAGATGAGAGCTAAGCGAGTGCTTGAAAATCTACCTTTGCGCTATTATTTCTACAGGAGCGATGCTACCTGCCTTTATGGATGTCAACACGTTAGCAACTTTAGTCTTAGCATCACCACCCATCAAAACGTGCAAACCGAGCGCAGGGTCCGCAGTCGTCTCAGCCATTCTACGTTTCATATTTTCAAAAAATTCTATGGCAAAATCTCCGCGCTCTCGAGTAGCTAAAATATTAAAGCCGGCCTCCTTGAGTCCAGTCTGGTAATCCTGCGGACTTGCCAGCGAACTGGTATTTTTGGAAGCCGCCCAAGGGGCTGGATATTGCATCTCGCCCGACCCTATTTGCATAACATCATATATCCCAAATATACCATCAGGTTTCAAAACTTTAAAAACCTCCACAAATAGGCTTTTCTTATCAACAATATTCATTCCGACATGCATCATATACGCCGCATCAAACTGGCCGTCTGGAAAAGGGAGTGCCATTGCGCTTCCTTGCTGAAGAATAACTTTCTTATCCAACCCAACCCAATTAGAAAGAACATTTCCGGTATCTACATACTCGTGTGTTAGATCGATCCCTGAGACCAAGCACCCAAATTGTGACGCCACGAAACGTGCTGGTCCACCTAAGCCACAGCCTACATCAAGTACTAGTGACCTTTCCTGCAGTCGTAATTGGTCTAAAAATTCTTCGCTTGCCTGTCGACCTCCAATGTGAAACTCATCAATCACTGACATATCATCCAAAGAGATATCCGAGGGAGCCTTCCCCTGATAATTAAAACCTTCCTCAATCACTTTGATTAACGAACCGTGCTGATAATGGGTCGATACTTCTAGCTCTTTATTCATTAATTAGCTACCTGATTCTTTTCTATTGATTTATATGCTTCCTGTATCGCGATGAATTTATCCTGCGCTTTCTGAAGAAGTTCATCCGGCAATCCTTTTGCTACAAGCGAATCTGGATGAAACTCTCTTCTTTTCCTTTGGTAAACTTTTTTAATTTCTCCGAATGGCATTGATTTATCAACCCCAAGGACAATATAAGGATTCGGGTTATTATCGGAAAATTGGCGCTTAAACCCCTCAAACAGTCCATCATCTATTCCAAAAATTGACGTAGTTCTCCGTAATAGTTTCTCTTCATTGCCATCAAGCACGCCGTCGGCCATGGCTAATTCAAATAGTAATTCGTAAAACATCACTAATGAATTTCGATTTGTACCGAGTAGCGACGCCAACTGTTTCGCGTAGGCCTCGTAAGTCTCTGAGTCATTCTTGGCATGATTAAACACTTTAATCGCGAAATCTCTTTGTTCGCCACTAAACTTAAAACGCTCACGCATATAGAAATCGATCTTCTCGATCTCTTCTTCGCTAATATGCCCGTCAGCCTTAGCAAGTTTTGCCAAACAGGCAAAAAGCGCTGCAAAAAAAGCAGTTTGCTGTTGCTCATTTGAAGAAAACCCTCTTTGTGTCCGGCCTCGACCGCCTGTCACATGAGAACCGATAATAGCAGCCAATAATCCACCAATAGGACCACCTATAGCAGAACCTACCATATAGAAAAGTGCAGTTTTTAAAAAAGACACGTAAGTGACTCCTGAATGGCAGCGAGCATTAGTCGCCTAAAAAAGAATGGTGCCACCTAATGTGGTCATCCATAAAAGTAGAAATGAAATTGTAGGAATGGTCATATCCATCTTGCATACGTAGCTCAAGCGGTATGCCTGCTTTGTCACATTCATCCTGCAGCAGCCACGGCCGCAGACCATCCTCAAGAAAATCATCCGCCCCTCCTTGATCCACTAAAAAAGAGCCAAAACGAGAGCCATTTGCAATAAGTTGCACTGCATCATATTCAGTCCAATTTGACTCGCCAGCACCTAGATATTTAATAAAGGCATTCTTAGACCATTCGGCAGTTGAGGGCGAAACAATAGGCGCAAATGCTGAGCAGCTTAGATACCTATCAGGATTTTTCAAAGCAATAGTAAGCGCCCCGTGCCCCCCCATCGAGTGCCCCATAATACTCTGCCTACCCACATCAAAATTGAAATTTTTCTTTACAACTTCGGGCAACTCATTCGTGATATACGAGTACATTCGGTAATACTCGTCAAAAGGAGCTTGGGTTGCATCGAGGTAAAAGCCGGCACCCGCTCCAAACTGCCAATTATCAGCTTCATCCGGCACGTGCTCACCTCTCGGACTAGTGTCCGGACAAATAACCGCGACACCCAATTTAGCAGCGAGCCGGCGATACTCCCCTTTATCCATTACATTCGCATGGCTGCAGGTTAGGCCGGATAAATACCATAGCACGGGGACAGGATCTTTCTCGGCATGCGGCGGCGTGAATACCGCAAAGGTCATATCACAATTTGTCGACTTTGCAGAGTGTTTATAAACTCCCTGAACTCCTCCAAAGGATTTCGCTAACGATACTGTTTCCATGGTTAATAGATGACGACCGATCGAATGCTTTCTCCTGAATGCATCAAGTCGAACCCTGTGTTAATTTCTTCCAACGAGAGCGTATGAGTAATCATAGAATCTATATCTATTTTACCTTCCATGTACCAGTTAACTATTTCCGGCACATCAGTTCGACCATTAGCGCCACCGAATGCCGTACCTCGCCAGCTACGCCCTGTAACTAACTGAAAAGGTCTAGTACTAATTTCTTGCCCGGCTCCGGCAACACCTATAATAATGCTCTCACCCCAGCCTTTGTGACAACATTCTAGAGCTTGTCGCATAACAGTTGTATTGCCAATACATTCAAAAGAGTAATCTGCACCACCTTCGGTTAGCTCGACTAAATGTCCAACTAAATCACCATCAAGCTTTCCGGGATTGACAAAATGAGTCATCCCAAACTTTTCGCCCCACTCCTTTTTATTATCGTTCATATCAACACCAACAATCATGTTGGCACCAATCATTCTAAGACCTTGAATAACATTAAGACCAATACCACCGAGACCAAATACCACAGCATTACAGCCAGCCTCAGCCTTTGCCGTGTTAATGACAGCACCAATTCCAGTTGTTACGCCGCAGCCGATGTAACAAATTTTATCAAACGGCGCGTCTTTATTTACTTTAGCAAGAGCAATCTCTGGTACTACGGTATAATTTGAGAAAGTCGACGTGCCCATATAGTGCAAAACGGGCTTTCCGTCTATCGAGAACCGACTAGTACCGTCCGGCATCACTCCCTGCCCTTGTGTGACCCGAATAGCCTGACAAAGGTTGGTTTTGGGATTCAAGCAGTATTCACACTGTCCGCACTCGGGCGTGTACAACGGTATGACATGATCTCCTTCGCTTAAACTAGTCACTCCCGACCCGACTTCTTTGACTATCCCGGCACCTTCATGACCCAAGATAGCCGGAAACATGCCCTCTGGATCCGCTCCCGAAAGCGTAAATTCGTCGGTATGACAAATTCCCGTTGCCTTAATCTCAACTAAAACCTCTCCACTCCTAGGACCTTGAAGATCGACTTCCATAATTTCCAGCGGTTTACCTGCTTCAACCGCCACTGCAGCTTTAGTTTTGATCTCTCCACCCCACAATTATTTTTAGTTGCGTACAATTCTATCTTAAAAATCAGCCTAGATAAGAATCTTTTATAACAATCTTAACTCATAGCTTATTTATCTAAATCGAAGGTTTTTCCTCGATAAATCAGCAACAGAAGTAACCCCCATTAAACGCATATCCCTTTCAATTTCGAGTCGCATTAATTCCAAAGCCCTCTCTACCCCAGCTTGTCCCGCAGCCGCGAGCGCATATAGATAAAAACGCCCACCACCAACGGCTTTCGCTCCCAGAGATAACGCTTTAAGGACGTGACTCCCGCGCTGTACCCCACTGTCCATGATAACATCGATTTGATCACCCACCGCATCCACCACCTCCGCCAACTGATCAAACGGAGCGCGCCCACCGTCAAGTTGTCTTCCCCCGTGGTTCGACAAAATGATTCCAGTACAACCTATATCGACAGCTTTTCTGGCGTCCTCGACGCTCATTACGCCTTTCAAACAGAACTGCCCGTCCCAAATTTTAACCATTTCCGCCACGTCATCCCAACGCATTGTTGGATCTAACATATCAGTAAAATAACGACCTACTGAAATAGCACCATCAGACATGTCAACAAAGTCATCCAACTGAGGCATGGAATACTTAGGATGAATCAAATAATTAATGGCCCATAAGGGTTTAATCGCGAACTGATAGAGACCACGGAACGTTAAGTTAAATGGTATGGCAAAGCCAGTTTTCAAATCGCGTTCCCTATTCCCACCAGTAATAGTATCTACTGTCAACATCATGACATCCACACCTGCCTGCTTAGCATTTTCAAGCATTACTTTATTTAAACCACGATCTTTGTGAAAGTAAAACTGATAACATTGTGGGCCATCATACCTATCGCGTATTTGAGTAAGGCTTGCCGTACCTAACGAAGATACACCGAACAATGTTCCGAACTTGTTCGCCGCCGCAGCGACGGCATTTTCCCCTTCATGATGGAATATCCTTTGAAGGGCAGTGGGCGAGCAGTAAATAGGCATAGCCAACTCTTGGTTCATGACCGTTACCGACATGTCTATATTCTCGACGCCCCGCAAAATATTTGGGACAAGATCACAACTTTGGAAACTTTGAGTGTTTCTTTGATAAGTCAATTCATCATCGGCAGCGCCATCAATATAATTAAATATTGGATCAGGCAATCTCCGTCTTGCTAATTCCCGAAAATCCTTAAAACTGTGACAATCTTTTAAGCGCATAGTAGCGATGACTCCGCTCTAAAGTAGTTTCCTCTTGCATGCAAATCAATAGCTCCTAACCGACCCGTTAAAAATTCAGTTTAACCTACAGTATTTGAGTAAAAAAAAATAGATAAAATCAAACCTAAACTACAATTTCACTCTTTTTTAATAGACGCGAATGCCTCGAGTGCTATAGCTCTGGATTGTTTTAGATCAATAATTGGATAAGGATAGTCCTTACCTAGTTCGATACCCGCCTCCTCCAAAACACTCTGAGGTGCCTCCCATGGCGTAAACAGGAATTTGTCTGGTAATTTTTCTAACTCCGGCACGAATTTTCTGGTGTACTCCCCGTCCTTGTCAAACTTTGTCCCTTGAGTCACCGGATTAAATATACGGAAGTAAGGAGCAGCATCAGCTCCAGAGCCTGCCACCCACTGCCAGCTTGCTGTATTATTCGCTAAATCAGCGTCAACCAGACAGTCCCAGAACCAACGCTCTCCTTCACGCCAATCAATCAGTAAGTTTTTCACTAAAAAAGAACCTACGACCATTCTGACACGATTGTGCATGTAACCAGTCTGCCAAAGCTCTCGCATACCTGCGTCTACAATAGGATAACCTGTGCTTCCCTTTTGCCATCTAGTCAGAAGATCAGGGCTATCTTTCCAAGGAAAGTCATCAAACTTTTTTTGAAAATTCGTATCAACAAGATCTGGGAAATGAAAAAGTAGATTATAAGAAAATTCTCTCCAACCTAACTCACTGTGGAAATGTTTAAGGTCCTTGATGCTACCCAATTTCGACTCCGTCTCTTGAGACTGATGCCACACTTGATTTGGTGAGACTTCTCCAAAATGAATATGCGGTGATAAACGAGACACATTATTCTTTGCTGGAAAGTTCCTTCCTTCCTTGTAGCCCGATAGCCCAGCACTCAAGAAAACCGACAACGCGTCATGAGCACCGTCCTCCCCCGGCGTCCACAAGCTATCTATAGTTTCGTACCAGAATATTTTTGGAAGCAACTTCAAGCTTTTTAAACTCTGCGAACCATTTGAATCAGCAAGCAATTCTAGTTCTCTAGGTGCAGGTAGTGGTGACCTTGGCTGTGGGGCGGACAAACAACCTTTTCTGTAGAATGGTGTAAAAACTTTATAGGGAGTGCCGTCTGCTTTCACTATATCCCACGGCTCCCAAAGTAAAGAGCCATTGAACGTTTTCACTTGGATATCATTTTTTTCTAACTGCTTCTTTAACCTAGTATCTCGAGAGATTCTCCAAGGCTCGTAGCATCTGTTCCAATAGATCGCTGTGACACTAAATTTAACTGCAATTGCCTGTAAAATATCTTCCGCAGCTCCATGATATAGCGATAAACTCCCTCCTAACTTTTTGCCTAAATTTTCCAGCGAACGATGCAACCACCAGCGGCTTGCTTGCCCCATCTTAAAGTTTGGGATATTTTCTTCATCTAAGATATAAACCGGTAAGACATTTTTATGCTTTGACGCTGCTATTAAAGCTGGATTGTCTTCCAAACGAAGATCTTGCCTAAACCACATAATTGCCACATCAAGCTTTTGCATTATAAATCCTTACTTGGTAGGTTCTTCCGGCAACATTAAACGCGAGCAAAGGCTGCCATAAAGTTCTTCTATCTCATTGAAACGCCGGAAGTCTCTTTCGATTAACTCCATCATAATATCAGAGGCATCTCCAATTCTTCGCGTGACAACCTCCGAGTCGAGCGAAGCTCGCGCCCGATCGGCAGACTTCACCCCTAGTTGAAAAAGTTTTTCATACTCTTTTGCGGGAGACATCTTAGTAGCATTAAAAAAATACGCAGCACAAGTAGTGGGATCTACTCCTTGAGGTGGCACTGCTAAAGAATTACTTCCGTGTACTGAAAGGAAAATCAGTAAGAGAAAAAAAAGAAAAACAATTTGGCGTACTCGCCTTAGGTCATTGATAAAGTGGGACACTGGATAAACAGCCCTTAGATTTTAAAACTCAAAGAACTTTCTAGCCCCTCTTCAAGGAATTTAACGTGTTCTTTAAAATTAAGCATGTCGATAAGACATTCGCCTTCTTGTATCTTGTCAACTATAGCTTCCTCAGCTTTTTGAATTTGAATCGCTGAGGGTACCAGGTCTATGAGTTGTGCGATGGATGCTACTATAATCCCATCCTCATCCCCAAATACAACTTCCTCCGGAGCTACAGCTATCCCACCACACTGAATTTCCGTCTGGGTCTCCATCATTTTTTGTGTAGTCCCGGAGCACGGACAATAAGATTTAGCAAAAACTGGAATCTCCAGCTTTCGCAACATTTCTACATCACGGACCGGTCCGTCTACTATTATGCCTGACAACCCTCTACGCTGCGCTTCAGTGCTAAATAGCTCGCCGACGAGGGCTCTTGTACTTTCTTGCGAGTCAACTACAAGAACGTCTCCGGCTTTAGACTGATTTAGTGCATCTATAACAGTTAAAAAATCATTATGGCAACTCACTGTACGCGCAGTACCTAGGATTTTTTTTCCATTATTAACCGGTCTTATAGTCGAAGACATTACTCTAATAGTTTTATCAGCATCAGCTATTGACGCTACCGACAAAGCAGATAGCGCATGTAATAATTCGATCTTATTCATGGCTACTCTCCTTCTCGCAACCTGGTTAATGTATCCTGGGCTCCGCCCGTCATGAATGAAATATCCAAGCCGCTACAAAGTAAAGTGAACCCCTCAGCAACTTTCGTAGACACATCGACAGCATCAATACCAAAAAACCCAAGTGGCATTTTTTTATCTACACATACGTCTCGCACGTGCTCAATCGCTGAAACTACCTCTTTATCGTCGAGTAAGCCCGTCTTATTTAGACTAGCAGATAGATCATAGGGTCCCACAAAAACCCCATCTATGCCCTCCACAGAACAAATCCTTTCAATATTGTTTACAGCGTCAATGTGCTCTGCCTGAATTACTACGGCAAGTTCTTGATTCGCCCTCTCTAAGTACTCATGGAATCTCAGCCCATAGGTGTTTGCTCGACTTAACCCAATCCCCCGACTTCCGTTCGGAGGGTATTTGGCACAATCCACTACATACTGAGCGTCCTCAGCGGTATTTACAGAAGGCACAATTATTCCAGCTGAGCCCGCATCTAATGCCTGTTGAATCTGCACTTTTTCTTTCGACGCAATTCTTACTAAACACGGCGTGCTACCAGCCGTCTGGATAATGTTACGCACTTCTTTAGCCGAGAGTGGAGAATGCTCTGCATCTATAAAAAGCCAGTCAAAGCCAATATGCGTAAGCACCTCCACCACCTCAGCCGATGCCAAAGTGACCATCGTTCCACAAAGGACATCGCCACTACTCAAAAGTTCCCGAAAATTAATCATACCGTTTCTCTCTAATAATTATTACCAGCCCGCTAAAAAACTACCACTAATATCTCAAAAATGTTTATAGCCTTTAGTCTTCAAGATAATGTCTTGATTCTCACCCGACAAACACCGTACATGGCTTCCTTCGGTTACCGTACCGATTTTTGTGAGCTTTATTCCCACTTTAGCAGCCATCGCATGCGCCTCAGCTAGAGCCTCTTGAGGAACGGTATATATAAGTTCATAATCATCTCCTCCATTCAGCGCGAATTCTAGCGCTTCTTTTTCAGTATAAACTCTCGATAACGACGATGAGATAGGTATTGAACTGGCTAGAAGATCGATACCAACATCACTAGCCGCCGCGATATGACCAGCATCTGCTAGAAGACCATCTGATATGTCTATGGCTGAATTAGCTATACCAAGCAAGTGCGTGGAAAGATTAATTCTAGCTATAGGCCTCTCATATCGCCCGACGAGAAATTTCTCGTCAGCATCAAGAGGAGTCTTGTTCAGAATACCTAAGGCCCCGCTAGCATCACCTAAAGTACCTGATACTAAAATGGTATCGCCGATCTTTGCACCAGCTCGCGTAAGTGGAGACCCCGACACATATCCAACTATGGTAAGACTTATGGCCAAGGGCCCACGCGCAGTATTCCCACCTAGTAGCGAACAATTATACTTATCGAGACATTCCCCCAAACCCATAGAAAAATTTCTTAACCATCCTTCATTGTTATTTGGAATTACGAGTGATAGAAGACTATGACGCGGCTCAGCTCCCATTGCCGCCATGTCGCTTAAATTTACTGCGGCGGATCGAAAACCAATCACCTCGGGATTGGCACTAGGTAAAAAGTGGACTCCTTCCACTAAAGTATCTACCGAAAAAGCGATGCTTTTCCCTTCCGGCAAGCTGATAACGGCAGCATCATCACCATTTGGAACTATTACAGAATTATCCAACTTTTCTAATGGAGAAAAATATTTTTTGATCAGCTCAAATTCATCCACTACTAAAGACTCGACAGTTTTGGACTACGCACTTACTTTTGATTCTGCTGGACGCAAGTTCTTTGCTAGTTTATCTAGTGACCCATTCACAAATCGAAAACCCTCGACCGTGCCGAACATTTTGCACAGTTCCACCCCCTCGTTGATCACAACTTGATAGGGAATATCTTGGCAAAATCTCATTTCATACGCGCTAAGTAGCAGCACACTTCTTTCAACAAAGTCTAATCTTTCCCAATCCATGTCTAAACACACAAGCAAGGATTGTTTCAGCTCTTCAAAATTTTCTGCAACTTCGCATACCAACTTAGAAAAATAAATTAGATCAACTTTAATGAGTTCCCTGCATTCTTCAAATTCGTCAACAATTTTTTGGGCACTTTCTTCCTGCATTTGCCATTGATACAAAGCCTGTACGGCGCATCTTCTGGCTCGTACGCGTCCTTCACGCACCCGCGATACTTTCAACATTTAAACTTGACGCATTAGATTGATCATTTCTATTGCGGTCGCCGCCGCTTCAGCGCCTTTATTCCCAGCTTTTGTTCCAGCTCGCTCAATAGCTTGCTCTATAGTATCAACAGTAAGTACTCCAAAAATCACAGGTACTCCAGAGTCCGTTGCTACCCTCGATAGCCCGTTGGAGCAAGCACTCGCAACTTGTTCAAAATGAGGGGTAGCCCCTCTAATGACGGCACCCAAAGCAATGATTACATCGTAAGAATTAGAGGCGGCCATTTTTTTTGCCACAACGGGCAATTCATAAGCCCCCGGCACCTTCAAGATATCAACTTCAATTTCAGCACTCGACGACCGTCGCAACATATCGATGCAACCTGTCTCTAAATGATCGACTATAAAGCTATTAAAACGGGTACAAATAACGCCTATTTTCGCACCAGAATCAAGCAATAAACCACCCGACATATTGTTAGTTTTTACCATAATTAATTATTCCTCAGGTTACATATTCCACGACTTCTAGTCCGAAGCCAGACAGTGCGTGATATTTTCTCGGATTACTCATCACCCGCATCTTGCGAACTCCAACATCTGCCAAAATTTGCGCACCTAGTCCAATCTGTCTCCATTTCATAGGCTTTCCCTCTTTCCCAAGAGGATGAGGGGACGCATCATTTTCATCAGTGTACCTTACAACTTCATCAATTAAATCGGCAGCCTCTACCTGATTATTTAAAATCACGACAACACCTTCGCCAGCCTCAGATACTCGACGCAAGGCATCACGTAAAGGCCAACCGGCGTCAGCACGAATACTCGCAGTCAAGTCATCCAGTGGATTCGCGATATGTACTCGAACCAATGTCGGTCGATCTTTACTGATATCTCCCTTAACCATAGCCATATGCATGTCACCTTGAAGCGCATCCTTGAAGGCATAAAGCGTAAACTCTCCAAATTCGGTTGGAAGAACGCTTGTAGCCGAACGATAAACAGTCTTCTCATTTTGCACGCGATATTTTATTAAATCAGCAATAGTTCCAATTTTAAGGCCGAAGTTAGCCGCAATTTTTTCGAGGTCTGGGCGTCTGGCCATTGTTCCGTCATCATTTAATATTTCAACGATAACGGCAGCTGGTTCTAGTCCAGCGCATCGAGCAAAATCGCAACCCGCTTCAGTATGGCCAGCTCGAGTGAGCACTCCACCCGACTGAGCCATTAGCGGAAAAATATGTCCTGGCTGGGTAATATCATCTGCAGTCGCGTCTTTTGATACTGCTGCCTCTATAGTTCGAGCCCTATCACTCGCCGAAATACCTGTAGTAACTCCTGTGGCAGCTTCGATAGACAAGGTAAAGTTCGTGCTATGAGTAGCCTGCGTATCCCGGACCATTAAGCCCAAATTAAGCTTTTTACATCTATCTCCCGTCAGTGTTAGGCAAATGAGCCCTCGACCATGTTTAGACATAAAATTTATCGTCTCAGCGGTACAGTGCTCTGCAGCAATTATGAAGTCTCCCTCATTCTCACGATCTTCATCATCCATGATGATGATCATCTTCCCTTCGCTAACGTCGGCAATAAGTTCTTCGGTGGAATGTAATTTCATAGTAAAATGCAACCGATTATGTCTTGTCTATTATAAGCCCTAGCCACGGATTTTATCGGAAAAAGGTAGGGGATTTAGTAACACATTGTATTATATCGAGAAAATCATATTTTTTCTCATTCAAGTAAGCCTGCACTCTCTAAAGTTGATAGTGAAATAGCAGGATCCACATTATCTGCACTTGATTCGGTTAGTCGGTCAAGGTAACGAGCTACTAAATCCACTTCTACATTTATTTTAGAACCGATCTCACTTCCTCCCAAAGTTGTATTATCAAGCGTGTGAGGAATCGTTAGAACTTCAAACTCATCTTTGCCGGCTTCATTTACGGTTAAGCTAACACCGTCTAAAGAAACTGATCCTTTGAAAGCTAAATATTTTGACAGCTCACTTGGTATATTGACTACGAAACGGATATATTCATCAAGTGATTCTCGCAATTTTATCTTCCCCACGCCATCTATATGTCCGCTGACCAAATGGCCGCCAAGGCGATCGTTGAATCTGAGTGCTTTTTCCAAATTAACCTCATCACCTGCTTTACGCTCCCCTAACGTCGTTCTGGCAAGAGTTTCAGCGGACACATCCACCTCAAATTGTCCAGATTCGAATCCGGTAACGGTTAGACACGGCCCCGAAACTGCAATAGAGTCTCCTAATACCACGTCCGTAAAATCTAGCCGAGGTGCAAGAATCCTCATTCGCATAGATGATTTGACCGGCTCTATTTCGGCTATTTTTCCTACTTCTTGTACAATTCCTGTAAACATCTATTAAGTTCTCCATCTATCAAATATTAGGCACTAAGGTCGCTACCATATCGTTACCTAAGGAGGATAATTTTTTTAACTTCAAGTCATATACCTCACTCAGCCTATCAGGTGAGGGTACTTGAAATGCACGTCGTCCTTCGGTTCCGATGATTTTCGGCGCAATATATATCGTCAACTCATCAAATAGTTTTCGCTGTATGAATTGACGAGTCAAAATAGGTCCAGCCTCGATCAATATATTGTTTAGCCCATGAGAGGCGCACCTATCAAGAACAAGTTCAAGATCCATCGCTCCTGAGACCTCTTCCACACTTTCAATTTCAGCTAACCCAGCTAATTTGTTACGGCGTTTCAACTCAAAGGACTTGCCACAAAAAATTAACACTTTCCCACTGACTGTGAATAACCTAGCCGAACTAGGACAACGTAACTGGGTATCTAAAATAATTCTAGTCACTTCTCGTCCGCGCATCTGTAGCATTTTTTCGCGCACATTTAATAGTGGGTCATCCGCCAATACGGTACCTATCCCTGTCATCACGCCGCACGACAAAGCTCTCAACCTTTGACCATCAGATCTCGCGGCTTCGCCTGTTATCCACTTACTTTCGCCACTAGCCATGGCCATCGCCCCATCTAAGCTCATAGCCATTTTCAACCTTACATAAGGCTGTCCTTTCGCCATGCGTTTAATGAAACCTTGGTTTAGCTCTAAGGCCTCCATCTCACAGACCCCGCTTAAAACATCTATTCCGGCGTCACAGAGGGTACGATGGCCTGTTCCAGAGACCTTGGGATTTGGATCGCCGCAAGCGTAAACTACTCTAGAAATACCAGCTGAAATAAGAGCTTCGACACATGGTCCGGTGCGACCTTGATGACTGCACGGTTCCAACGTGACATAAGCCGTCGCCATTTTAGTCCTGTCGCCAGCGTCTCTTATAGCTTCTATCTCCGCGTGGTTCTCACCCGCAAGATGATGGAAGCCCCTCCCAATGATTTCATCATCTTTCACAATTACACAACCAACCGCAGGATTCGGACTAGTCGAATACTCGCCCCTTCTAGCCAATTCTAGCGCTTCGCGCATATACTCAATATCTCGCGTATTAGTCCTCATTCACGTACCTACCCATAAAAAGTCAGACACTAAAACGTGCATTATTTCGATCTCTTTGACCCGTCTTGCCTCAACAAGTCGAGTTGTTTCTCTCTGAGCTTAAGCGGCAGCTCATTTTCTAACCCTTCTATCTCCTCCAAAAATGCCTGAACATCTTCGAAGCTTCTGTAGACTGAAGCAAAACGCACGTAAGCCACTTTATCTAGCTTGCGAAGTTCATCCATTACATATTCACCGACTACATCTGCAGCTATTTCGCGATCACCAAGGGCACGTATAGACTTTTTGACATTATTTAATGAAGCCTCGATAAGTTCGGAAGACACAGGCCGCTTTTCTAACGCCTTTAGCACTCCATACTGCAGTTTTTCTTCACTAAATGGTTCTCGAGCGCCGTCGCTTTTGATAATACGGGGGAAATTAAGTTCAGGTTTCTCGTGAGTGGTAAATCGCACTTCACACTGCTGACAAACCCTTCGGCGCCTCACCTGCTCCCCATCTCCTATCAGACGCGAGTCAATGACACGAGTATCGTTATTACCGCAAAATGGACAAATCATTAATCCACCCCTTAATGAAACCGGTGGGAATAGTGTTCCGAGTTTTACCTTACGTAGACAGGAAAACTAGCACAGAGTTCTTCCACCTTTTTTCTTACATCCAAAACCACCTTCTCGGAGATAGGATTGTCTAGAATATCACACATCCAGCCTGCAATAATTCTAGCTTCACTCTCCTTGAATCCTCGAGTGGTGATTGCCGGGGTGCCAATTCTAATACCACTCGTCACAAATGGAGATAAGGGGTCATTGGGAACCGCATTCTTATTCACAGTAAGGTGTGCTTCTCCTAATAACGCGTCAGCCATTTTGCCTGTGATTTCCTTGTCAACTAAATCTACCAGAAAAAGGTGATTATCTGTTCCTCCTGACACGACTTTATAACTCCTATCAATAAAAGTTTGAGCCATCACCTTTGCGTTGACCAAGACCTGTTGTTGATACTCTTTAAAGTCAGTCATCATAGCCTCTTTAAACGCTACCGCTTTGGCGGCTATGACGTGCATCAAAGGACCTCCTTGGGTACCTGGAAAAACAGCTGAGTTCAGTTTCTTTTCAATTTCCGGGTTAGACCGCGCCATAATTAACCCAGATCTAGGCCCACGAAGCGTTTTATGCGTGGTGGTAGTGGTAACGTCTGCCACTCCGACTGGACTCGGGTACAAACCTACCGCTACCAGACCTGCGACGTGCGCAATATCTGAAATCATAAAAGCGCCTACCTCATCGGCAATTTCTCTAAAAAAGTCCCAATCAACAACTCGAGAGTACGCCGAAAACCCAGTTACAATAAGCTTAGGTCTATGCTTGCGAGCCAGTCTCGCGACTTCGCTATAATCGATAAGTCCCGTCTTGGCGTCTAACCCATACTGGACAGAGTTATAAATTCTACCTGAAAAGTTAACGCTGGCGCCGTGAGTTAAGTGCCCCCCATCTGCAAGGCTCATACCTAAGATAGTGTCTCCCGGTTCGAGTAAAGCAAGATATGCAGCTGAGTTAGCTTGGGATCCAGAATGTGCTTGCACATTCGCGTAATCCGCCCCAAATAGCGAGCACGCCCTATTTATCGCAAGTGTCTCAGTCCTATCGACATGCTCGCATCCACCATAGTATCTTTTACCCGGATATCCTTCAGCGTATTTATTGGTCAATACACTCCCACAAGCTGCTAAAACCCTACTGCTTGCATAGTTTTCTGACGCTATCAATTCTATGTGCGTTTCCTGACGAGTTTCTTCCGCATCCATTGTCTCCCATAACTCAGGATCAAAATCTTTCATGTCAGATTTACTAAAGGACATCGGCAAAACTCCTAATTAAAAATGTTAGTGCCCGGAAAATATTAACTTATTACCAAGATACTATTGCGACGATTAATCTATTGATATTATCTTCCATCGAGCTTTAAGACACAATTGGCTATAACGGGCAATACAAACTAAAATTAATCGGTACCACGATGGTATACGTTTTAACCATTCATTAAGATTTAGCCCGAAAAGTAGATTTTTAAGGAAAAAAATTTGAAGACGGCAGAAGAATTTTTTACTAGAGCAGAAAAAATTTTAAAGACTCTTGAACTTCTTCTGCCACCAGAACGAGACCAAGAGTTGAAAAGCGCGCTTGCCTGGAAGTGGAGAAAAGGCAAGTATTTTTCCGAACTTGAGGCAATCACGGACTTAAATCAAATAGACCTTGACGATCTCCTGCATATCGACCGGCAAAAAACCACTCTAGAGCAAAATACTAAGCAATTTTTGGAAGATCTCCCTGCAAATAATGCGTTACTTTGGGGACCGAGAGGCACTGGCAAATCTTCCCTAGTCAGGGCTCTTTTGAACGGATACGTAGACAAAGGGCTCAGACTTATTGAAGTGGATAGGTACGACTTAATTGATCTCCCTAAAATCATACAGCGGATTAAATCTGAGCAATTTAAATTTATAATTTACTGTGATGACCTGTCATTTGATGAAGATGATGAAACGTATCGAGCGCTCAAAACAGTTTTAGATGGCTCCGTGCGAGCTACCCCTAAAAACGTACTGATCTACGCGACCTCGAATCGGCGTCATCTACTTCCCGAAAATCAGCAAGACAATCAAAAATCTCAAGTCATTAATGGAGAGCTTCATTTAGATGAAGCGATAGAAGAAAAAATCTCGTTATCTGAGCGCTTTGGTTTGTGGTTATCCTTTCATCCTCTCGATCAACTTCGGTATCTGGATATAGTTAACCACTGGTTGGCAGCTTTCGGCGCTAGCGAGACTCAGGTGCAGGACGCAAAAAAAGAAGCGTTACAATGGGCTCTTTCACGCGGCTCACGAAGCGGTCGCTCAGCGAATCAATTTGCACGGGACTGGCTAGGCCGATCTAAATTAAAAGACATAGAAAGTTAATGATGTCCTATCGTTAACTAACCAAACCGTCCTCCAAAAATTGTAAAAGAAAATCAGCCTCACTAATACGAGAGGCCGAGTCTGGCAACGCCTTGCTCAATCGCAATTTTTCACTTCCATCTAATCGGTAGCTTGTATGCTCAGTTATAAGACCGATCACTCGCTCGGGTGATACTGAGCAATGATTATAAAACTCGACTTTACCACCTTTGGAGCCAAAATCCATTCGCTTCATCCCCAAGTTTCTTGCCCGCAGTTTCAAACTAGCAACACTAAATAAATTGGCTACTGGTTGTTCAAACATACCGAGTCTATCAATTATCTCACTTTTTAAGTCTTCTAGCTCAGTACTGCTTTCGGCGCCCGCTATACGTTTATAGAACACTAAGCGTGAATGAACATCAGGAAGATAAGCCTCCGGAAACAAGGTAGGTATATTCAAGTTAACTTCGACTCCCACTTCTGATGCATTAATTAGTGAGGAATCTTTACCCGACTTCAATGCGTCGACCGTTCTCATCAATAAATCGCTATAAAGGCCGAAGCCTATTTCCTGAATATGACCGCTTTGCTCATCTCCTAGGATTTCTCCAGCGCCTCTAATTTCTAAATCATGTGTAGCTAAAGTAAACCCAACGCCCAGCTCCTCCAACGACTCTATAACCTCTAACCTCTTGGTAGCGTCGCGGGATATTACTTTAGGGTGGGGAGCGATTAAATACGCATATGCTCTATGGTGCGAACGACCAATCCGACCGCGTAATTGATAGAGTTGAGCCAGACCGAACTTGTCTGCGCGATTAATCAGCATTGTATTAGCGTTCGGTATGTCCAACCCTGTTTCAATTATGGTAGAACAAACTAAAACATTAATTCTACCATGGGAAAAATCTAACATTACTTGCTCCAACTGCTGTTCTCGCATCTGACCATGAGCGACAGCTATGCGAGCTTCCGGTACTATACGTTCCAGCTTTTTAACTTCTTTTTCGATACTTTCCACCTGATTATGTACGTAATATACTTGACCTCCTCTGCTAATTTCTCGAAGAATAGCCTCTCTGATAAGCGTTTTAGACCATTCCCGCACAAACGTTTTTACGGCTAATCTTTTCAAAGGCGGAGTGGCAATAATTGATAGCTCTCGGGTCCCTGATAGGGCTAAATTGAGAGTACGTGGGATAGGTGTCGCAGTCAGAGTGAGAATATCTACATCTGCTCTTAGTGATTTTATCTTTTCTTTTTGTACCACTCCGAATCGGTGCTCTTCGTCAACAACCAGCAGTCCCAAGCGTTTAAACTTGATTTCCTTACTAAGAAGTTTGTGTGTGCCGATGACAATATCAACAGTCCCGGACTCCAGCGCTCCTACTACCTCTCTTGTTTGCTTAATATTCCTAAACCTAGAAAGTAACTCTACCCTTACAGGTAGCTTGGCAAACCGATCTCGAAAAGTCTCATGATGTTGAGCAGCAAGTAACGTGGTAGGCACAAGTATCGCCACCTGAAAGCCATCATTTACCGCAACACACGCGGCTCTCAAAGCAACCTCAGTTTTACCAAAACCCACGTCTCCGCAGATCAGACGATCCATTGGTTGTGGATTTTGCATATCTTTTAAAACTGCGTCGACAGCATTTGACTGGTCTACAGTCTCTTCAAAGGGGAAGCTATGTACAAACGAGTTATAGGCATCCTCATCTATCACAAAGGAGTGTCCCCTTCTCAAAGCTCTCTTGGCATGAATTTCTAGCAACTCAGCTGCTACGTCCCTAATTTTTTCACCCGCTTTTCTTCGTGCCTTTTCCCATTGGTCAGTTCCTAACTTATGGAGTGGCGCGTGCTCAGGATCCGAACCTGAATAACGACTAATTAAGTCAAGCGAACCAACTGGAATGTATAGCTTATCTCCGTCGCGATATTCGATTTTTATAAACTCATTTTGAATATCACCTACGGTTAAAACCTCTAATCCTAGATAGCGCCCCACCCCATAGTCCTCATGAACGACTGGAGAGTTGACATTAAGCTGAGTGAGATTTCGTATAATGGATTCATGGCTAGAACGGGATCTTTTGCGCCTTCGCCTTTGTTCCGTCCGCCGACCAAATAATTGACTCTCGGTCAAAATACTAAGCCTAGGTTCGATCAACTCAGCCCCATTTTCTAAAGAAGCAACGGCGATTCCGTAACGTTCATCTGCTCCCAAAAATTCTCGCCATCCAGCAAACACTACTGGGCTAAAAATTTGATCTCGGAACAAATCTAGTAATGCTTCCCTACGGCCAAGTGAGTCCGCTAAAAACAGTAGTCGTCCATTCATCCTTGATAAGTGATGTTTTATAGCAATAAAGGGATCCTCTGATCGCGCATCTACAGGAACATTCACCGGCACGACTGTATTGAACTTAGCGGGACTATCACCATTGGATGTACCGCTTAAATAAACACACGCTAAAGTCTGTAAAGAGCTCTGTAACTCTTCAAATTCGGCAAATATATCCTTTGTGGCTAGAATTGGACGCGCGGTATCGTGTCGCAACGCCTCGTACCGCTCGTCTACTGATAGTCTAAATTTATCAGCCGCTATCTCGATAGACTCATCAAATATGACCACACAATCAGGTGGAATATAGTCGGCCAAAACATTAGTTTCTTCATGAAAAAGTGGTAGATAGTATTCGATACCGGCTGGAGCTAATCCTTCGGAGACATCCTGGTAAATTGTACTACCCTGATACCCACTCGAAAAATGCTCTCTCCAAGAACGACGAAACTCCATGATACCTCTCTGGTCAGTGGGAAATTCTCGCGCTGGCAGTATAGTTATTTTCTCTACTTCACCTGTCGTTCTTTGAGTTTCAGAATCAAATACTCTCAGGGTATCGATTTCGTCATCAAACAAATCTATCCTTAACGGTAATTTCGCCCCTACTGGAAATACATCCATTAAAGACCCTCTGACAGCAAATTCACCTGGCGCCGAAACCTGAGATACAGAGATATAACCACTTTCTGAGAGTCGTGCCCTAAACCCTTCGCGCTGTATCTTCTGGCCACATGATAAAGAAAATGTTGTCTTTATCAGCCAGTCCTTAGGTAATAACCGATGCAATGCTGTCTGAATTGAGGTGATGATAATACCATCAGTCAGATGGGACATTGTGCTAAGGGTGTGCAATCTCTCCGATACGATGTCTTGATATGGACTGAATCTATCGTAGGCCAGAGTTTCCCAATCCGGAAATACGTGCAATTTTAAATTAGGTGAAAAAAAACTTAAATCCTGAGAAACCGCCTCTACACTTCTAATATCTGGCAATAAAAGTAGAAAGGGCTTTTTCACATTCTGTGCAGCCTCAGCTAGAGCAATCCATTTCGACGCACCATATAAGCCGTCCCAGCAGACTGCCTCTCCTGGCTTTGGAAGATCTGGTAAAACGATGGAACTCAAATTAGGTAGGCTAGTCATTTAAGTAGGAGGCAAAATTAAATCAATAGCATAGTAAATCTAAGTAAGAGAAATACAGGTGGAGTGAATTTCGATTAACGCTATGCGAGAGTCTCTGGCCTCGGTAATCGGCCGACCTATTACTAGATAGTTAGCTCCCTTTTTAATCGCCTCGATCGGGGTTGCAAAGCGTGCTTGGTCATTTACAGCAGAACCTAATGGCCTAACTCCAGGAGTCACGATCAGAAAACTGTCATTGACCTCTTCCCTAATACTGGTAATTTCATGCGGCGAGCATACGACACCATCCAATCCGCATGAATTAGCCAATTTCGCTAACCTTGTTGTATGCAACAAGGTACCATCCCCTACTCCAATCTCAGCGAGCAAATTATCGTTCAAGCTGGTCAATACAGTAACGGCAGTTAACAACGGCGCGTTAGAAAGTTTCGCCATGGCATTGGCCGCAGTTTCCATCATAGCTCTGCCACCAGAGGCATGTAAATTAACCATCCAACATCCCAAATCGGCAGCAGCCTCACAGGCTCTTGCCACAGTATTAGGGATATCATGGAATTTCAGATCTAAAAAAACGTCAAACCCCATTTTACGCAACCTTATCACGCTGTCAGGTCCAACTTTTGTAAATAGCTCCTTACCTACCTTAACTTTGCACAAATCGGGGTCAAGCTGCTCCGCCTTCTTCAACGCGGACGATAAAGAGGGAACATCCAGCGCGACAATGATAGGATCACTCTGTAATTTCACTTCACTAGACCTAGTAAAAGGACTGTATTCACGAAGACTAGGCGAATTCCGCCTAAAGGGGTTACCTGTTCATTATAGGCGGCCGGTATCTTTATCTGCATCCCTATCTCGCTTAAAGTCCTGAAATTCCAGACTGAGCTTTTTTTCACTTCGAATCTGCAATTTTAATTTACGCTTAATTTTTAAGATCTCAATGCCTATAAAAATTGAACAAAAAACTATCCCAGACAGGAAACTCGCGATTACTAGCCAGGCGGTTTCAACGAGCACCTCAGAAAAAAAGTAATTAATTAGGATTTCTTGCTGATTAAGATCACGAAAAATCAAACTAATGAAAACAAATATTGCCAGTAAAATAACGTAAAAAACTTTCAGCATTCGTATTCCCTAGCTATTACTTTATGACCACGGAAAAATTGGCTTTACTTAAGTACGAACGCTCTATAGCTGACCGTATTACTCCGATCGATTTCCGTGAACCGCATCATTAACCCGATCTCTAAGCTCTTTTCCAGGTTTAAAATGCGGTACGAATTTCGCAGGCAGCGTTACCGAAACTCCTGATTTAGGGTTTCTTCCAGTACGCGGCGGTCTGTAATGCAAAGAGAAGCTTCCAAACCCTCTTATTTCAATACGGTCACCTGCTGCCAGGGTTTGTACCATTTGCTCTAAAATCGTCTTCACAGCCAACTCAATATCCCTGTAGCCAAGCTGGCCTTGCGAATTAACTAACGATTCTATTAATTCAGACTTTGTCATTGTTTTCGCACCAATTTAAATGTCTTCAAATTAAGTATAAATTAACCCTTATTTAGTATCCATCTGTTCTTTTAGTAAGTCACCTAAGGTGGTCCGTTGCACCTCAGTATCAGCACTATATTCGTCTAATACTGCCGCTTCTTCCTTATTCTCCTTAGCCTTTATGGATAATCCTATCACTCTGTTTTTTCTATCTACTCCCACAACCAAGGCCTCAATAGATTCACCCTCTTTGAGGAATTTTCTCGCATCATCAACGGAATCAATCGATATGTCAGAAGCCCTAAGGAACCCTTCTACCCCATCATCAAGATTTATTCGCGCCTCGGTTGCATTGACCGCAGTTATTTCACCGGTGACTTTCGAACCTCTTGGATTTTGCTCAATATAGTCAGAAAACGGGTCGCCCGCGAGTTGCTTCACTCCAAGCGAAATACGCTCTCTTTCGGCATCCACCGCCAAAACTACAGTCTCAAGCTCATCGCCCTTCTTATAGTTCCTCACGAGCTCTTCGCCGTTTTCATCCCACGACAAATCACTCAGATGAACAAGACCGTCTATGCCGCCTTCAAGCCCGATAAAAATACCAAAGTCTGTGATTGATTTAATCACGCCCTTCACCCTATCATTCTTACCTTTATTGGATGCAAATTCATCCCATGGATTCGCGCGGCACTGCTTCATCCCTAAAGAAATACGCCGACGCTCTTCATCTATATCTAATACCATCACTTCCACTTCTTCTCCGAGGTGGACTACCTTAGAGGGATGTACATTTTTGTTGGTCCAATCCATTTCAGAAACATGCACAAGTCCTTCTACGCCAACCTCTAATTCGA
>CAJWTO010000019.1 GCA_913047675.1 uncultured Pseudomonadota bacterium
ACTGCCTGCTCCAAACTCGACAAGTCTTCTTTTCGCGTAGGCAGGACGTGTTTCCCGGTCGGTGGCGAAATCAATGGCATATGAGAGCTACGGGTCTTCATGCTTTTAAGGTAAAGCGCCAGGCTTTAGAAACCCTCGCAACACATTCTCGGTAAGTTTTGACACATTATTATTGTAATTATCATGAGACAAACTACCACACCAAGCTAGTGAGCCGGGTGCAAATAATGCCCCATCATTAGGGGTTTTATAATAAATCATGTCGGCTCGTACCATCGGATTCTCGTCGCCACCTCCATAGTAACCACGAACTGTAAAATGTATTTCTTCGTTCACTTGCATCATTAAGTCGGTATGGCCCTCTGAACGTGCTAGTAAAAATGCTTCATGCGGTGTGCCGAACTCTAAATCATAACGGTCGATCTCTAAACCCGCAGCTCCTCCGCCAACTAGCCCAAAATCACCAATAATTTCATTCTCCTTGATCCCTTTAAAAATCCAAGCACACTCTTTACGACTCGAATCCGGCTCCCTTCTATAAAAAGTGGAGACATCGAAACCGTACGCCGTAAATGTCAGACCACATACTTTTGTCGGCATGCGCCCACGAGCTCGCCACATGCCGCCATACTTACCATCAAAAGCATTGTTGTACTCGCCTGGATTCGCTGTCCATGCACGTGTCCCGGCCTCCCCTTTTCGAACTTCAATAATATTTGAATTATTTGGATGATACTGACTAACCCAATAGAATCCGTTGGCCCCCATATACATCCATCGTCCACCAGACTGTTGGTAAGACTCGTAAGCAACTAGCATATTTTCAGAAGAGTATTCAGGATGACTCCCAGTTAAGACCACCTGATATCGATTTAATAAATCGACTCCTTCACGGTCTAAATCTTCATCCGTGTGGATGTCATACTCAATACCCTTTTCTTCTAGCCAGTCCGTCAGGTGGAGATCAGCATTTAGCTGCCATAATGACGGCGAGAGCCAGTGACGGTATTTGGGTCTCATATTAAGAATTGGGCGAAGTCGGGTCGAATAGCAAACGCCACTGCCATCAGAATGACACGAGTAAGTTGAAAGCCCGTACTCACGGTGCTCATTCAGGTATAAATCAGACGCCTGCATGATAGGTACACGGCCAGCCAACAATTCAGCTACTACTGAGTTGGTTGCCAAGTTGTCGTTAGAGTATGCCAAATACGAATTAGTCGGCACAATAAAACAGACCTTAGCAGTCGCTTTGCCGAGCGGAGGTCTAACGAAAAATGGCACATAATCTTCAGTTTCTGGCGATTCTTTACCCCCTATACGTAAACGCGCACCATATATCCCACTTTTTAAATTTTTCGGGATCTCATAACTAAAGCTTTCTTCCCACCGCGCATCATCAATATCGTCATCATGGAAATGAATAGCCCCGTATTCGTGCGGGACATGATGATACACAATATCGTCACTAGTCCAGTTATAGCCCGTCATACCTCGAACCGGTAAATTAATGATAAACCCGTTCAACTTGTTATGAGATACGTCAATAATTTGACATGACGCAATATTATCAGAAATATTTGCATGAAAATCCCAAGCCGCTACTACAGACGCTCGCAGATCAGCCGGAGAAGTTTCAAATCCTCTCGCCAAGGTATATATTTCATGTTTGTCTAATGCCTTATTTGAAAAACGCGGCCTATCGATCTTACCGTTATAAACGCAGTCTTGCTCAGGTAAAGGAAATTCCTCAAGCGCCTCTTTATAATGACCTCCTTTCACGCTACGCCCTGAGTTAATTCGTTTAGTGGCAGCTGCGATCAATAATGGTGAGGTATTAAGCTCCGGTTTGACTTTTACAACCTGCGAGACTGATCCGGTCGTATGTGATGATGGATGTAACATCGAAAGACCCAGACCACCATTAGTAGGTGTGACTACAGGCTCCTGTATGATCTTTACACGACGCGTTTTCGCGTCATAAGATACCGCCGCCAGATACCAAACCTTACGCATCAGAGGTTTTCGACTAGAGATCTTAGCAATCCGTCCTTTCCCATTTCCTACCCAACATGCCAAGCATCCGTTTTCATCAATGAACATTCCAAAACCACTTTGTTGTGGCTCAATCCATTTAGTAATAAGACCCTGAACGCCTTTATCGGGCGTCGTCGGAAAAATAAAAGCCTGCAACGTAAAACTAGATGTATCCATTCGGTGATCTGGTTGTACACAGACGTAGGAACCGCCATGGATTTTTTGACTTTTCCCCTTGTAACTTTTGTTACACGGCGCTTTAATTACCTTCTCTTTGAATCCAGGACCATCAGGATTCGTATCCCCATGGATAAGCCTTACAATATCAACATCATAACTTTCCTTTTTCTCGGAATTCACGTAAAACTTAATTCGATCACCAGGACAAACCGAGTACTTATCGCTATAACCTGTAATTCTTAACATTAAAGCTCCCCTCTTTGAAAACGCTTTAGATTAGATAATTTGAATTGGTTCGCATATATCGAACTTTTTACAAGCACTTATATTTCTTAAGCAAGTCAGTTACACGCTTCCTAAAAATAGCGTGCTCACACGCATCCTCAGACGGATAAATCTTGCTTAATATTTTAACGGGCACACCTCGTACTCCCGAAGTGATCCCAATCTTATAGCCGGTATGCGGAGTCACGCATACTCTCACGTACTTACCATCCATCCCTTGACGTCGGAATTTATCTATCACGCGCGCCAGATCTGCACTATGACGAACTGCTGCTTGCCCTGCCTTACCAGGCAAACCTATTGGATTTTTACGATGCTCTTCGATAAGTTCTTCGCGCTTTTTTTTGTCGACTAACAGAGGAAGAACATGAGTTCGAGTAATAAAGTCATCAGATTGCGCATGACTTCTGTTTTCTTGGACACCTGTTTTACGTCCCATAATCACCACCCTTCTCAAATTCAAACAAGTTAAAAATTTGGCCAGGAGCAATGAATACGCACAAGACTTAATAATAAAATAAAAAACGTAGTGCTCCCTATTTCCCCACACACCAGTGGAGAAATCACTAAAGACTAGTCTGCCTGCGTAAAATAGATTTTGTCAATTTCTTTCTGTGGGTGAAAATGGAATAGATAAAATTCTACACCCATTGATGCTTTGAACTGCCGAATAATTGAATACAAGACAAAACTAACACTAAGCAGAGCGAACCGAGGAGGTAATAGCCGAGGGCGGTTTCTACTGATTGAGCAAAGATCAAATCTGATTGCATTAGATAAAGAAATATAAGCCAAATCAACAGCAATCGAAAACACTCCAAAAGGTACACAAATTTATCCTTTTGTAGCGCCATACTTTGTAAACTGTAACTCACGAGGACAACAATAAAGGAGAGAAAAGACGCCTCTTTAGACAAAAGTGTCTGATTCATCAGTAACCAAATACCCGCGAGGGACGTCATAGAAAACTGTATGCCGACAAATATTTGAGATTTAAGACTAACCTTTGGCCTGTATTTCCCCCCAGTGTCCTCCGGGACGTAAGGGACACCAATATCTTCTGGTATCCAACTTGGAGATCGAAACCAGACTGATAATTTCTGCCAAAGTCCTCTGGCCCTAACGCATACAAAAATAGTATCTACCCAAACATGAACATTAGCCCAGAGGGGGTCCCAATTACGCAGTGAATTTCTAATACCATAGTGACATACGCGATCCATACTCTCATTACAGAATGTACCAAAGAGCCTGTCCCAAACTATGAATACTCCACCAAAATTCTTATCAAGATACTCAGTATTAGTGGCATGGTGAACACGATGATTTGAAGGCGTTACCAACCACTTATCTAAATATCCCAAACGTTTTATATGCTCAGTATGAACCCAAAACTGATAGATCAAATTGACACTAGCAATAAGAATAAACGTACCGCTAGGAATGCCTAAAAAGAAAAGAGGTAGAAAAAATACGAAACCTAAATAGTCAGTACCGGTTTGTCTAAGGGCAGTACTTAAGTTAAATTCCTCGCTTTGATGATGAGCCACGTGCGACGCCCACATAATACGCCAGTAGTGGCCATAACGATGCTTCCAGTAATATAAAAAGTCGTACAAAACAAAGTAGACGCACCAAATAAGCCAGCTCTCTCCATCGTACGGTGTCATACCAAGAATAGACACTAATTTAGTAACCACCAACCCAGCAAAACTGAGCCGAAGTAATCCAATAAGTCTGCTGATCATACCTAGTTGCAGACTACTTACGCTGTCACTAAAGTTGTAAGTCTGACATTTCACGAATAATCCGTAAAAAACCTCCACAACAATTGCGATCAAAAAAAACGGAATTGCTAGTTCGATTAAGCTCATCCAAAATCCTTTTCAGATTACTAGGAGAACGAAAAATTCGAGAGATAGTCATCATCCCTCAGAAGCTTTAAGAAACCTTGAACCTTTGCAGTTCGAAATACGTCTCCGTGAGACAAGATCCAAAGCTTCACATCCCACTCTTCGCGCGGGGGAGCGATCATTACTAGACCAGGTCGCTCCGCGGCGACAAAAGTAGGACAAAACCCTATTCCAATCCCATTGTACACAGCCTCCTCGCCAATCAGATAACTCGTACTGACAAAACGTCTCGTCTCGTCCGGGATATTGTCAGAAATCCAACTCTTGAAACGGTCAGCTAAAAAGGAATTTCCGTCGCTTGTAACAAGAGTGTGTTTCGCATATTCGCTTTTAGTTTCAGGTATCTTCATATCGAATGACTGTAAGTAATGCTTATGCGCATACAATGCTCTACGAATCGATACGAAGGGTAGTACGACATTATCTGGGTCAGTAGGTTTGCGCCCAGCTCTCACTGCTACATGAGCCTCACCATATTCCAACCTAAAGAGTTCTGGGCCAGTACGATATTTAACCGTCATTTGAGGATTCAGATGCTGAAAAGAGCTAATAACCGGCAACAACAGAGAACTACTTCCCTCGGGTGAGGTGACTATTAGCTCTCCGGTTATTTCTCCAGCTCTGCCCCTAGTACGCCCAGCTAAGCCTTCGAAATGCTCTTCCGTTCGCTGCGCCACTCGCATCAGGTCTTCACCAACCTCGGTAACTGTATATCCACGCGCATGACGCTGAAAAACCTTACCGCCAAGCTCGGCTTCTAAGGCATCAATATGTCGAATCACCGTAGCCCTGTGGATCCCCAAGTTATCAGCTGCAGCACTTACCGTGCCAAATTTGGCCACCTGATAAGCGGTGCGTATCTCAGTCCATCTATCCATAATTCCTCTATACAAAAAAACGTCACTAAAGTTAATAATTGCTATTTAAGGACAAATAGTCAACATGTATATGCGTCAAACGCGCTTAACTATAAAACTCACATAACATATAGCCAGCTATATCGTCCGAAAGAGTAGACCCCATGACAGAAACCTCTGATACTGAGCGCATATAAAATATTCGTAAAAAGGGAAGAAGTGGTTAACATAACTATCGTATATGACAGTAATTTTAAGGGCCAAACTGAAGTTCTAGCAAATTCTATAGCGTTGGGTATTAACTCTATTAAGGATGCTTCTAGTCATCTAGTGCACGTTGATAAGGTTGAGGAAAATTGGTCACTGCTGCACAGCTCACACGCAATTATTTTTGGTTCTCCCACCTACATTGGAAGCGTCTCTGGCAAGTTTAAACTGTTCGTAGAAAAACTGGCAGGAGAAGTCTGGTTAAAAAGGATGTGGAAAAATAAAATCGCCTCTGGTTTCACCGTCTCGGCTGGACGCTCTGGAGACAAACTTAATTGTCTTAATCAAATGTTTATTTTTGCCAGTCAGATGGCGATGATTTGGGTTCCGCAACCCATATTGGGTGGTCACTACTCCTCTGAAGGCAGTGAAAATGACTTGAATCGTATCGGCGGCTATATCGGCGTAATGGCGCAGGCTAACATTGATGAATCGTCTGAAAAAGCCCCGCCAAAAAGTGACCGAGAAACAGCTCGCCTCCACGGTGTTCACCTAGCTTGCATTACCAGCCAGTTCGTTTGCGGTCAACTTAATATGCCATTTGAGAACGAAGCTCCCTTTGAGAGCGATGGAGAGCAGAAACCATTAGGGTTGGCAGAGCTGTTCTAGACCTCGCTTAGTCGCTCATCGTCAACTGATTTTTTGGCTTAAACGCCAACAATACATTGCCTCCATGCGCGCCGAACTTGGCGTATCCAGATGTGACATAAACCGTACCATCCACTACGACAGTGCCTGGCCCATCCAACGCTCCTCCTCGAGCCTTCGCACCATTGACCGAACTGAAATCTCTAACAGTATCGTACTCCCAGACGATCTGACCGTTTTCGGTATCGTAAGCCTTTAGAATTCCACTTAAAGCTCCCGAAAAAACGACACCCGGAATTGCGGTAACTCCAGCATTTTGGGCGGGACTGCACTTGTTTGGAGACTCAATGCGACCCTCGCAGCTACCAGGAGGAGCCTCCCAATTAATTTTACCACTTTCGGGATCAAGCGCGAACATACCACCTCCTGTCTCGGGGTTCAGTTCGGTATCCGCGGAAAGAAATCTTTGCTCTCGCCAAGTAGCGTCTGCCGCGGCCACATAAATCTGCTCTCCATCATTAGCGGGACCCCACTCGATACCGCCTAATATACCACCCTCCGCCAACTTCTTTTGCCATAACAGCTTTCCATTGTTGTCAGGATCCATAACATGCAGCACGCCGGTCTTCTGACCAGCCGCCAAAATTCTTTTCCCCGATGGTAAAGTCATGAGCATTGGCGAAGAGCCCATATCCTCATCAGGACCAGCATCATCAGGACAATTTTCACCTGAGCCATTCTGACAAGCTGCGTTCCACGCATCACCCACAAGTCCCTGATAAACCCATTCGATCTTGCCGGTACTCATTGATAAAGCGACGATAGAATCAGAAGTACCCGTAGCGGGTTGGGAATAGTTATCACTAGTAGCCGCATACAGTCGATTTAACTTCTTATCTAGAGTGACCGCAGACCAAACCGTTGCCCCAGAGGGACCCATAACTGGATTGCCGCGCTTGTTTTTACCACGCGCTATTGGCGTCTCATCAATTGTGTATGTTTGCCAAATAGTTCGCCCAGTCGCTGCGTCAACTTTTAAAATTGTTCCACGGAAGGAGCAACAAGAATAATTAGGGTCTATAGCGAGCCCTTCCTCTAGAGAAGTCATACCCACATACAAGAAGCCATCATGATGCTGTATTCCGCCTACTATTCGGGCGGCAGGGTGAGAGTCCCCTCTAATTTTCCAAATTAATTCACCAGTTATCGCATCTAAAGAGTAAACCCAACCAGAAATATCTCCGAAGAATGCCATCAGCCTATCATCGTCTCCAACCTGCTTAATTAGCACTGCATTCTTGATACTACTGCCGGCTTGGAACGTCCAATATGTACAACCGCTTCGGGCATCCAACATATACAGCAAGCCACTTTTACTGCCCATGTAGATCCGATTATCGACCACAGTCGGCTGACTCTCGACATTAGTCTCGCCCGGGAAAGCGAAAACCCAATCCAGCTCTAAATTAGACACATCTGCCTTACTTAAGCCCGCCATATCCGCACGTTGAAAACGAGCATTCTCATCACCATTGCCCCAGCCATTCCAATGCGGCTTTTCGAAAGGATCGCTAGATACCAAGGCGGACGACGCGCAGCTATTACTGTCATCAGCAGCCCAGGCGGCATCGTATTTTTCCCCAGACAGATATTCAGCGACCGCCACCCTCTGACTACCGTCCATATTCCATTGGCCGATCACACGCATAACCCCAGTCTCAAGGGATGTAACGATCGCTTGCGCCGAGAGATCGTTTAGCATTTTCTTTGTAGGTGTTCGACCAGCAGCATTGTCGTGGCAGCTTGCACATTGCTTGTCGTAGATGGCCTTGCCGTCTTCAGAGGAGTAAGCTCCGGAGCTCAATAATATTGACGTAACGATTAAAACTAGTCCTGATGCAAACTTCACCGCAATCTCCCCTATCGCAAATCTATTTTTTGAAACACTAATTATGGGTCAATTTTCAGCTATAAGTCCATACCATCGTAAAATGTTTTTAGACCCAGTTTTACAAACTGAAAATACGTTAGTATTTACTTATACCTGATACGCGAAGTATTAGATCTCTCAAATTCCGACCTTGATACGCAGGAATAATATGAATTACTGCATCTTGCTCGTCGTAAACGTATTGCCCAAAAAGATCTGGTGTAACATTACCAAACTTAAACCGTTTTCTGGAGCTTAAGCCTGCGTTTTCGGCAGTCGCCACAAGGGTAAGTGCCCCCTTATTAATCCCATAGTCATCTAATTCGGTTTTAAGTACCGGAAAAGATCTCTCAACCTTGGCAACGAAAAGCAATCCCAAAGCATCGTTAAAAGAATCTTGCAGACTACTACTGTATACCTCTTGAGTTACATATCTCCAATCATCGACTTCTTTTAAGAAGGTAAATTGTCTAGCTTCTATGCTAATCGAAATTTCTAATGGGCTAGGTATTAAAAGTTGCCCAGCATCCTGTAAACCATGATAATACTCTTCATCTAGATGAGGCTCGGATCGAAAAGAATCGAACGCCAAAAATACTCCAATGAACAACAAAAGCGCCCATAGATACGCCACCGCTACCTCCGGCCACGCCAAATAAGTAAACCAATCATGGCCAGACTAAAAGGAATCACTACGATCGTGATGACAAAAACACTCTTTAGCTGAATATTACTTAAACGCATCGTACCTAATTCATAATTTCTCGGCACTACATCGACCAACTTATTCTGATCCAACAACTCGCTGACACTATTGAGAAACAACTGTCCGTTACCAAGAGCCCCAAAGAAGGAGTTAGTAGAAAAGTCTCCATCACCAATAACAATGATCCTTCCCGCACTCATTTCTCTTGATGCGAGTGCCATAATTGTTCGGGATCGGGCTTGACTCTCATCCTGATTAGCTATGACAGAGTCTTCGCTCGTATTGATCAGCGGCGCTATCGACACGTCGTTGGGAATGCCTTTGGCGGCTGGCTTGATTTCAGCTACCCCCGGAAAAAAAGAAAGTGGTAGGTTCCGAGTGAGACGATGCCTCTCGTAGTTTGTCACAGCGGGGGTGCCCGGGTCAGTCCAGTAGTAATTTTTCGAATCGACGATTCTAGTTAACGACACAGCAATACCGTAAGTTTCCAACAACTCATCCAATCCGCTCTCGATAAATGGTTCCAGCATAAATAGTCCATGCCCACCATTTCTAAGATATGTATCAAGTTGCGCGCCCTCTCTCTCAGAAAAAGCTGCTTGAGGCGACGCGACAACTGCGATAGAGCAACCCGCTAAAGCATTCGGTCCTCCAAGCAGTAACCTCTGTTCAACCTTATACCCCATCGTCTCCAGCGCATTCTTAGCCATTCCCATTCCATGCCTTTCATGTAGGGTAAGTGGTCGCCCACCAAACGAATGGTCATGACCGTGATCCTCATTTTCGATATGGTCATGAGATTGAAAACTGAATGGGTTACTTTCTATATGTCCATCAGTAAAGCAGACTAATCCCGCGGCATCACTAGATACGCGAATAAGCGCGTTAAGAAATTGTACCTCGTCAAGCTGCTCTAGCCTGACTCTGCGACCATCACTCTCAAAAATAGCAGTCCCAGCAAACTTTACCTGATGAAGCTCCGCAATTGCCGGCTCCAGAACTGGATCGTGCGCAGATAAATTAATAAAAGGTGATAGCTGTGCGTAGTATTCTAATAAGTAACGTGCATCCTGCATCGCTCGACTTCGAACATCATAAAAAAAAGTGATATTAATTGCTTTAGTCAAACCTCCTACGACAGCAAGCGCGTTTGAATCTGGGGTATATACATGACCCGATGTCAAATCGATTCTCGCGGGGTTTTGGTGCGCCCAAAAATTCAAAGCCACAGTAAATATTAATACCGATACGAGAGGTAACAGTATCAGTCGAGATCTCTTTTTAAATCTGACGTACATGTCTTAGCTTCGCTTTATTCTAAGTATCTGAACTGAAGCGACTAAAGTGAGAAAAATGATGCTTATAAAATATATTAATGTCCCCCTCGTGAGAACTCCGCGAATAAGATCTAGATAGTGCACCGAAAGCGAAATGTGTTGAAAAAAATAAACAAGCCACGAGCTGGGAAACAAAGACGCACCATAATCCGCAAACCACAGTAGAAGCAAACAAAACCAAGTTAGAGCGGCAGCCACTATCTGATTAGTAGAAATTGACGACATAAGAAGGCCTACTCCAGAAAAACTAGCCGCTAACAAAAAGATTCCGATGTAACCTCCAACAATCGGTCCGTAATCAGGGTCGCCAAAATAACTAAGAATTGCGACGGCCACGGCGCTGCCTAAAAGCATCAATAATACTATCGTCATAAGCGCTAAATACTTGGCCCAAACTAGGACCGCCTCCGATATTGGCAGTGTCATAAGAAGCTCTAACGTATTATTCTGCCTTTCTTCTGCAAATGTTCTCATCGACAAGAAAGGAATCATAAGCATCAAAAGTAAACTCATATTATGAAAAGCGCTCACCATATTTATTGCACTTACAAATAATTGATTGAAACTAAAGAAAAAACCACTAGCTGACCAAAAGACAGCGATCACCACGTAAGCTATAGGAGTCACAAAGTAATATCTTAACTCGTGTTTTATTAGCGTACTAAACTGATATAAGCTCAACTTACTTCTCTTTTTCGCTCAATAGTTGCAACACGCGCTTCTCTAAACTTAAGGTTTCAGACTGAAAGGAAAGTAGCTCTCCGTTCGTGACAAGTAGTGCGGATAATTCTCCTCGCATATCGCTGGAACAATCGAGCACAATGTCAAAAATATTCTCGCCTTGATCAATTCTTTCGGGACGGATGTCTGGAGAGAGCTGACTTATTTGGGTCAGCAATGTATCTATAGTCTCACAACGAACACGAGCCTTTATCGTGCCCCCGATAGACCAGTTGCTGACCAGTGAAATTGAACGAAGATTCCCATCTAGCAGATATACTACTCTAGTGCATAAAGCTGACACTTCTTGCATAATGTGGGTGGAAAAAATCACTCCTCGATCTTCAGAGGCTCGACGTATCATACCTCGTGCTTCTACTAATTGGCCGGGATCAAGACCATTTGTCGGCTCATCCAGCAAAAGAATCTTAGGTTGAGTTAAAAGCGCCTGCGCGAGGCCAACACGCTGTCTAAAGCCTTTAGACAAATGACCAATCAACCTTCCTTCGACAGCAGACAAATTGAACGCTTGCAAAACACGCTGAACAGCGCCTTTAGCTATTTGTCCACGAAGGCCGCGTACTGAGGCAAGAAACTTCAAATATTCCGATACGCGTAACGGATCGTAAAGCGGCACTTTCTCGGGCAAATAGCCCACGTCCCTCCTACTAAAGGGCGCGTTAGGATAAACGCTCTCACCAGATATCAAGACCTCACCCTCATCCGACCAGGAATAACCTGCCGCAATTCTAAGAGTAGTAGTTTTGCCGGAGCCATTTGGCCCAAGAAGACCAACTATCTCACCTTTATCAACGGACAGATTTAAATCTTTTAATACGTCATAGCGACCGAAACTCTTACATACCTTCCGGAGTTCCAAAAGAGGCCCACTCATATTCGTCAAGCCTCAAATAGAAAAACAATCTAGTCGTAGGCACTATCGTGCTTATGGGAGTCAAATTGGGCGCGTCCATGAGAGTACCAGATCTCACCCTGCTCCCTATCACGAATCATTTTCAATCTATCTATCGATTTCATTGATTCATTAGTACTCCAAGTTATACCTGGAGTAACTCCATTCTCATTTTCAGGCGTATAGACAGCATCACCTGCCAGTAAAAGAGTTCCAGTATTCTTAAGTTTTACCATCAGTGACTGATGGCCTTGGGTATGGCCCTTGGTATCCAAAACAACCATAGTGCCATCTCCAAACAGATCGAAGTCTCCCTCTAGCTGCAGGTAGTCAAAGTCTCTAGCGTCATCATAGTCAGCCAAAACAAATGCTGCACGCTGAAACTTTTCGGGCCACCACGCTGCCTGCATTTCCGCTTTCTGCACCACGTGAACCGCATCCGGGAACATTTCGGTGTTTCCACCGTGATCTAGGTGCATGTGCGAAGTTACCACATATTTAACGTCAGAAACCGAATAGCCAAATTTTTCTAGCCAGCGATCGATCACCTCGTCGCGAGTCTGCTGACCATGAAAAGCAGCACACAGTCCTTCGCCCCAATAACTAGCACAGTTACCATCAGCTATTGCGACATTCGTACCAGTATCATAAAGAACCAGTCCCCGGGGATGGTCAATGATATACATTGCCACGGGTACCTTGATGATCATACCGACATCGCGCATAGCAGTTAGATAGCCTTTATCCATTTCGATGATCCCGCTGTTAACTTGAAATAACTTAATCAACTTTTCCTCATGATGACCTGCAAAAGAAGGGGTCGATAAAATTGTGTAGAGAAATATTACGATTAGCTTTAGACCTATTTTATACTTCGATTTTACCGGATATATCATATTGGTCCCTCATTTAAACAAGAACAGCAAAGTTCACACACCTTCGGCACTATGCCGCAGGCTATAGAGCATTGTAACTCTCTGGTGCTTAAATTCGCCAGCACCGCAGACCATCGACTTTACTAAATTTGATGCCCTCTGTCTCTTTTCGCATCCATATACCTTTGATTATGTTCACAAACACCTGCAATCAGCTGCACATGCTCCGAGACCTGCTGACCATTTTCCCTAAGTGCCTTACTTTTATCGGGGTTATTAGACAAAAGTCGAATAGGTCGATTATCCAACAAAAACCGCAACACTACTGCCGCTTCGCTGAAATCCCTACAATCCTCTGGAAGACCAAGGGCCGTATTTGCTTCGTACGTATCCTGTCCAGCATCCTGCAATAAGTAGGTAACGGCTTTAGCCCAAAGGCCGATCCCCCTACCTTCATGACCACTCATATAAACTACAGCGCCGCCCCCATCTTGCTTCATTTGAGAAAATGCTGCATCCAATTGAGGGCCACAATCGCACCTTTTAGAACCAAAAATATCACCCGTCAGACAACAGGAATGGACTCGGACTAGAGGATTACTAGCTGTAGTGAAATTAGGTAACGCAAATACTGAATTAACTAACATAGAGTTACTCAACAAATTTCGAAAAGCCTCTTCCCCTCCATTTTCTACCTCTTTTGCAGAGTCTAAAACGGTAGACAACTCCGTCCGTCTTACAAACGGGTACCAATCAAGCACGACTTCAATACCATCTATCATTCGAGGAATTGGCACAGGTCCGAGCAATGACATAAATGCGGACCCGTCATCGGGATCAACAACGATTCCGTCCTTATTTAAAACCCGAAGCAAGCCTTGAACTTCTAGTCGTTGCCTTATGGACTTATCTACATAACTAAACAATTTTAGGTTTTCCTTTACAAAATAAAATGAGGGCCACCTAAGTGGGTGGCCAGTAACCTTTAAAAACAGACAGAGGTTATAGTCCGCAGAGCCTTTTTACTTAGCTAAAGCCTCTAGTGCCGCCCAATCGGGACCAGGCTGGCCATCAGGCCGGATGGGTTGAATCACTACTTGATCCGCTCCATTATCAAAATATTGGTTTAACTTTTCGTCGATCTCTTCACTTGATCCCCAGATAACCATAGCATCCATGAGTCTATCGCTACCGCCATTTTCTAGATCGCTTTCATCGAAGCCTAGCCTAAACCAATTTTTATAATAGTTAGGTAAGGGAAGATAAGGCCCCAATGCAGCTCTGGCAGCGGCTCTGGCTTCTTCAGCATTGGTACTAAGACAGACTTTTTGCTCGCACACAATGGCTCCCCTATCTCCCATAGCTTTTCGAGAAAGTTGGGCTTGTTCGGGTGTTATGTTGTAGGGGAAGGCACCCAAGGTACGCTCCGATGCAAGTGCCGACATGTTTGGGCCGAGAGCCGCCAGCATGACCTGTTTTTCTGCTGGAGCGCCTCCTAGCGCCTCCCAAGCCTGATCCATATCATCCAAATATTTCCGCATTGTCGCGACAGGTTTTTTGTATTCGTGCCCTCGCATATCAGAGACCAACGGCGCATGCGAAACCCCTAAGCCCAGAATGAATCTACCTCCTGACAATGCATTTAGCGTATTGCACCCCATAACGGACGCAGCCGGATCACGCGCATACATGTTCGCTATGCCGCTTGCGACCACAAGGCTAGACGACTCGCTGAGCAAATAATTTCCTAGGCCAAATGCTTCGTAGTTGAAAGCCTCAGGATACCAAAGTGTTGAATAACCTAAGTCTTCAACGCGTTTCGCTAACTCGCTCAGTTCGGGAGCTCCTAGCATGTCCGTAAACGTGAAGACGCCGTATTTTCCTAAATTCATTATCAAAGCCCCTCAATTTGTATCGTATTTAAAACTACCCTTTCGCAGAATTTGCTAAAGCTATAAATGTCTCAGCATCACTAGATTAGATGCGAAACCTATTAAATGTAACATTATTCAGAAAAATCTGTTAAAAATAAACTATAGTCTCTTGCAGTAACTTGATTGAATTAATTTTCATGGGTAATGATTGGTAGGAGCTGCTACAAGTTGTTTGAAATCAGTCTCATGCTAAGCTTGGGGCGACTCATTTGACGTCAAATTTAAGGAGTCGGTAATGCTAGAACGAACTGTCTATTCTGAGGATCATGAGATCTTTAGATCAACCGTTAAAAAGTTCGTTGAAAAAGAAATTGTACCCTTTCACTCGCAATGGGAAAAAGACGGAGTTGTCAGTCGCGAAGTTTGGAGATCAGCTGGTGAAAATGGACTACTTTGTTCTTTTGTGCCGACCGAATATGGTGGACCCGGCGGTGACTTCTTACACACTGCTATAGTTACTGAAGAACTGGCAAAGGTCGATGCTAGCGGGGTGGCGTTTCATCTCCACTCGGGAATAGTAGCGCCATATATTCTCAATCATGGTACGGAAGAACAAAAGAAAAAATGGCTGCCAGGAATGTGTTCTGGCCAAATAATTGGTGCTATAGCAATGACTGAACCAGGTGCTGGTAGTGATCTGGCGGGCATAAAAACATCTGCGGTGAGAGACGGAGATGACTATGCATTGAATGGCCAGAAAACCTTCATTTCTAATGGGCATCTGGCCGATCTAGTCATCACAGCTTGTAAAACTGATGCCAGTGCTGGGGCGAAAGGGATAAGCCTGCTAGTGGTTGAACGAAACGACGGTGGTTTTACTAGGGGGCGAAACTTAGAAAAAATTGGTTGGAAGGCTCAAGATACTTCAGAGCTCTTTTACGCTGATGTCAAAGTAACCCCTGATAGGATGATTGGGAAGGAAAACATGGGTTTCAAGTATCTTATGGAGGAACTCGCACAAGAAAGATTGATAGTAGGAATAAGAGCCGCATCCACTATTGAAGCAGCCTTATCAGAAACTGTCGAATATACCAAAGGCAGAGAAGCTTTCGGCAAGACTATTTTTTCATTCCAAAATACACGATTTAAATTGGCAGAAGCAAAGACCAAAGCGACTGTAGTGCGTAACTTCATCGATCATTGTCTTGAGCTCCATATGATGGAAGCGTTAGATGCCAACGACGCAGCTATGGCCAAGCTCTTCGCTACTGAGACTATGTGCGAAGTCCTAGACGATTGCTTGCAGCTTTTTGGTGGTTACGGCTACATGTGGGAATACCCTATCGCTAGACTATGGGCTGGTCAGAGGATAACTCGTATTGCGGGAGGGTCGAGCGAGGTAATGAAAGAAATAATCGCGCGGACACTATGAATGGTTAACTATACCGCCCAGATAAAAGATCGCCCGCGTCTGGGACAACAGTAGGCAAATTCAGGGACCGAAGAATTTGAAACACCGTAGCTGCGGCTGTAGACAATACCGGCACACTAAACATCTTTTGCGCTTCAGCTAGCGCGGCAAGCGACGGCATTTGCACACAAGCGGATAAGATCACTGCATCTGCTTCCGCTGTTTTCAGTTGATGAACGATCTTAAGTAGATTATTGGGATCTTGACTGCCGACCTCTAGGTTATTAGGAATTTCGAGAGAAATAGTATCTAAAACCTCAATATCCTCGTGCTCTATGTACCCCGCAACTAACGCGGTCAGATTTTTCATATACGGTGTAATCAAGGCAACACGTCTAGCTCCAATCGCTTTTAAGGAGTCGACAAGGCATCCTGCACTGGTAAGGATCCTAGTATCAGGTGCCTCATCACAAGTCACTAGCTTCAAATTTTCTTCCACCGTTCGATGAAACCCGGTCCCTTGTGACATAATCGCGACTAAACAAGCAGACGCAATGACATCCATCCGAGCGTCGGTCAATTCAATCGCACAACGTTCCATATGAGAATTCATTTGTGATAATTCTTCGGCGGAAACATTTTTCATAGGCGCCCTTGATGAATGGAACGTAAATCTCACGTTCTCGGGAACCTCAGCTCTTAAAAGCATCTCAGGCACCTCTGTTTCCATCGTGATATTCGAGCTAGGTACGATTTGCCCTATTCGGTAAGTTCTATAATTCATTAATCTTCCATTAAAATAAAAAGATAACCGTCTTCAATAACAACCTCATAGGTTTTCAGAGGGACACTGCAAGGAGCAACTGTCGCCTCACCTGTCCGAATATCGAAAGCGCCCATATGAAAGGGGCAATAAACTTCGCTGCCATCAATATCGCCTTCGGCCATCGATGCATTTCCGTGCGTACACGTATCATCGGTAGCAAAATATTCTCCGTCTAAGTTATAAATCGCTATGGGCTCACGAGCATCCAACTCAACTTGACGGATCTCGTTAACTTCTAGCTCTGAAGCTAAAAACAATTTTACTTTAGACATACCACTATCTCTCGATTTTAATTGAGTGGAAGTTCTTCATCACATGTTGACCGAGTGACAAGACGGTCGCGTCGTCATTTCGTCGCCCAATCAACTGTATACCTAAGGGCATCTCATTGGGTCCAAAACCTACTGGTAAATTTAGACAAGGCACGCCAAGTAAAGTCCACATTACTTGGAATATAGGGCTACCGGTGCCCCAACCCTTTGGCGCTTCCCCGGGCGCACTCGGGCAAATAATCGCATCCACGTCCTTGAGGATCTCATTAACTCCTGAGCGACAGGCGTCTGCCAACTTAAACGCAGCTAAGAAAGCATCTTGAGAACAAGCTTGACCCTCTTCGATAACATCGATTAGTCCTTTGCTCATTGAATCAGAAGCAGTTTCATAATCGACCGAAAGAGAATCACTTATCCCTTTGTAGAGAATTCGTCGATGTACCTCTACTAAATTCTCATAAGCAACGGGCAAATCAAACGGAACAACATCGAAACCAAGAGACTGAAATTGCTCTCCAGTTTTCTCTAGCACTTCTTGGCTCTCTCGATCGGCGAAGTCCCACTGGAATGTTCGACATAGTCCAATCCGAGGCTTGCGAGCCTCCGGCCATGTTTTATTTTGGTCAATACCGCTAACAATAGAATAAAAGTCTTTAAGATCTTCAACATCTCTTGCCATATAACCCAGCGTGTCGAAATATAATTGTAAAGGTAAAATACCCGTACCATCGGTCGTACCATGACTAGGTTTAAGCCCGTAGACACCGCAGAAAGCTGCGGGGCGGATAAGAGAGCCCGCTGTTTGATTGCCAAACGCAATAGGCACCATATTATCTGCCACTGCGGCACCCGTGCCACTTGACGAACCACCCGCTGTCCGACTCAAATCCAAGGGATGACGTGTCTCGTTAGCAGTAAACATCGCGTACTCAGTAGTAACCAGCTTACCAAGCAAGACCGCTCCAGCTTCTCGCATTAACTTCACACATTTCGCATCCTCTAACGGTTGACGACCCTCGTGGATGACGGTGCCTCGTTCAGTGCGAAAATCCTTAGTATCGATAACGTCCTTAACACCGAAAGGCACTCCATGTAACTTAGATTTACTTTCAGACGCATCAGCAATAGCTGCTTGTCGTAAAGAAAACTCAGGATCAATATGTATAAATGCACCCACCTCATCGTTGCGCTCGGCTATCCTATCTAAACAAGCTTGGGTCAACTCGATAGAACTAATCTCCTTACTAACCAATAATTTCGAAGCTTCAGTAGCGGTAAGGTCATTTAGTTTCACGTCTCAAGTAACTCCAATAGTTGCTCATTAATGAATGTAGTATCAGCAACACAACGTCCAGAACCGGCCCAATGTCCCCATTCCGATTTTATTGCCCTCAACTCTGCGGCAGGCATAAAGCTAACCTCATTCCGGCTGTCCTCCGGAGGAAAATAGGCGTCCGTTGAAGACGGCATTACATAGACCTTGGCGCTGACAGACGATAGCGCCTTGATAAAATCGTCTCCATAAATCCTATTTTTTCCAATATTGGCAGACTGCCATGTGTTTATTTGCGCTAAAACATTATTAGCGTCCATTGATAAATAGGTCTTCTCCCAGTAATTCAATAGATAGTCTTCTAAAGAAGAATATCCCAGTGTCCTGTAAAGCTCTTGTCTATAGAACCCCGCAGAGGGAGGCCAAGCCGCCCACGCTTTGGCGATACTGCGCAAGCCATCAATCGGTTGAGCTTCGTACATTCCTCCTAACCATGCGGGATCCATAGTCAAAATAGCACGCATACCTTCCAAAAATACCCAATTATGATCAGAGATTTTAGCCGCTCCGCAGATAGGCGCAGCTCTCTCGACCCACTCAGGGAAAAGTGCCGCCCAATGATATGTCGCTACCCCACCCATCGAATGTCCAACTACAAGCGCGAGCTTCTTGACACCTAATTCTTTCAGTAGCAATTGCTGCTGGACAAAAACATTATCGGCCATAGTGATCGTGGGGAAATTTTGTGCCATACCATGACTCGGCGAAGACGAAGCCCCATTACCAAATAGATTCACAATCACGATAAAATAACGCGACGGATCCAATGCCATCTCTGAACCCACTAAGTACTGACTATTTTCGTGCGTACCACCAAAGTGTGTTAAGACCAACACTGCATTATCGCCGGCGGTATTTAACTCCCCAAAAGTGGTATAGCCTAATTTAGCTTCTGGCAAAACTTCGCCTGACTCAAGCTTTATGTCTCCAGCGTGAAAAAAGTTACAAGAGTTATCAATCATATCGCTGGCAGAAGTTACAAGTTGAAATAATGCTGAAGACTTTTTTCAGCTATACAGAGGCTCAAGCCGTGAAACAGCATCAGCCAAAATTGGAGGGCCGACGATATCTCCATCATCGATGATTTGTTTGCCATCAATCCAAAAAGACTGTTCTTTCATGACGCAATCTGGGTGATTCTCGCCTCCGCCGTCAATCCATTGTGGCAACCCTAAACCGACGGCATTGCAACCAATCACTCGTTGATCTTCAATGAAGGAGGTTCCAGTAAAACGCGCGGCAGGATGATACCCGCAAGTGAAATGCACAATGTTTCCATATTCACCATTACCAGCGCGCTTCAGCGAACGACGAATTGCCGAGAGCTCGGTTCCGCCACCAGTCACCTCTTGGATCTTCCCATCAATCTGGAAGACGTAAGGCTCGGATAGAACCGTGTAATATTCATGGAAAACTGCCTCACACACCACTGTTCCTCTCACGGTCTCCAGCTCAGGAATGACCATCACAGTTCCAGGCACAAAGTAGCCACCAGGTTTAGTCGCACGTTCGATCGCCAGACCTTCAGGATCAGCAAGTGTGAACGTCACGTCAGTTCCAAGTTTAGTGGCAAACCGACATTCTTTCCCCGCTGAGTCGGCGAGTAATTGGTTGAAAGCATCCGAGACCACAAAAACCTGATCTAGATCAGCCTTACTGAAAATTCGTATGATGCCTTCAGCACCCAAATCCGCAGCTAAGAAATATCGTGTCCGGTCATTTTTCATCGCAGAGTCGTATACCGCGGCACCGGCCATATAAGGCATGCACAGATCGACCCACGCATCACAGTTCTGCGCAGCCGCTATTACTGGATCGGCCAAAAATGGATTTGCCAAGCCTCCTTGAAAGGGCAATGGCGGAGATAAAATCATCGTAGCAACCTTAGCACCTAGCTCATGCGCCGCAATGACTAAAGCATCGACCGCACGTTTTTCGGTATTGGTGTCTGCTGTAATTAAAACATGCTCTGATGGCACCACGCACATCATCTCTCGCATCATAATTAGAGCGGCCTTAGCTAGATCAGGTCCTAGTTCAGTAACGCGAGTCATTTATCTGATATCTCGCTTCTATTTATGACCCAGATCGTCTACAGCATGCTTGATGGTTCCCATCACACCCGCTTCAAACGGTGAAACAGGACCAGGTTTATAGAATCTTGATTTCATCCCTTTCTGTAACGCTTGTATCATGTCAGTATCTTCATCCATGAACGCCTTGTAGAAATCGACATACTGCTGAGCCTTCTCTTTAAAGTCGGGTTGAGAAAAATGCTCTTCAGGAAATAATTGATAAGTAATAGATACGCTTGTGTCAGGACCGGTTGGCCAGTTGGTACCAATAGAAACGTAGTCAAATCTCGGGAACCACGCAACGTTCGGGGGTAGATGACTAGAGAATCCTCCACTGTGTAACTCTTCAGGCAACCAGGGAATAGGGCCAAATAATGACTTTCCTTCGGGCACTAATGTCCCACCGGTAAATCGACCATGGTATCCGCCATCAAACGTCTTGTAGCGATAGCCTTCAAGAGGCTGAGCAGGACCGAACGTTGCAGCGTGCAAAACGGCTATATGGTAAATGTCAGTCAAATTCTCATTCAAGAATTTCCAATTACTGGGGATCTCCATCGTAAATTTATTTGCTAGCTTCAAACGCCCCATCTGGTAAGGCTCGTAAGTTTTCGGGAAATCCCATGCCTCAAGACTATGCATCAGAGGATCAGCTTCATCATCAAAGTTTATAAAAATAAACCCTTCCCAAAGTTCTGTGCGAATACGTGGCAAGGAGCAATTTTTTTTATCGAAATTTTTTGATTTCTCAAGATATTGTGCGTCTACGAGATTTCCACTAGTGTCGTAAACCCATCCATGATAAGGGCAAGAAAAATACTTAGTACTTCCTTCTCCCCAGGCAACTTTAACGCCACGATGTCTACATACGTTTGCAAAAGCCTGAACATTGCCATTTTTCTCTCTAGTAACCACCACAGGTTCATCGCCTACATCATGAGTAAAGTAGTCGCCCGCTTTTTCGACCTCTTCCGCGCGACCAACGAGTAACCATTCTTTCATGAAGATTTCTTCGATTTCTCGCTCCATGACTTCTTCAGAAAAATAAACTCTGCCTGACTTGTGGTTTTGACTAACCTCGGGTGCATCAGCAATTACACTATAGCCAAAGGTTTTCGGATCATAACGAAGAATAGGTGATTCGTCTTTTGTTGCAGACATTAATAGACACTCCCTCAGCACTAGTTAGATAAACTTAGTTAAACCACCGTAGCTATGCTTTCAGCATCCATAGAACGAGCGTGTTAGATATTAGTGTTAAACCCTACCCCTTGGATTGAAACTTGTAAAGTCAAATATAGGCTTCATTTACCTCGGTAGATAGGAACCCTTTTCTCCATAAAGGCGCGAGGACCCTCTTGCGCATCTTTAGACTGAAATACTGGGGCGGAGATTTCAGTTTCAAGTTTTAGCGCATCTTGTTCATTAACACCTAAACATGCGTGAGCAGATTTTCTAATTGCTTGCACTGCGATAGGGCCATTACTCGCGATTTTTTGTGCAATTTGATTAGCAATAGGCAGCGCATCGTTCTCCACTCGGTTGAGAAAGCCGAATCCTAGAGCTTGATCAGCGGTGATCAAGTCGCCCGTCAGGAGTAATTCCATGGCTACCGCAAAAGGTAATTGAGAGGGTAATCGCACAGTGGAACCACCCGCGGGGAAAATTGCCCATTTCACCTCTTGTACGCCAAACTTAGCTTCAGGCACCGAAACTCTTATGTCTGTTCCTTGTACAATCTCCATACCGCCGGCGATCGCATGGCCATTAATAGCAGCTATCACAGGCTTAATCGGATCAAACTCTCTTAGCAGTGCAGTTTCAAGGATCGTCCTGTCAGCAAGCATTCTCTCATCCCACTCATCTTCGGCCGAACGACTGCCTGAGATAAGAGGGATCAATCTTCCTAAGTCTGCACCTGCACAAAATACGTCTCCTGTGCCAGTCAGCACTGCAACTCTAACTTCAGCATTATCACGAACGCTATGCCAAGCGTCCGTTAACCGGCACGCGACCTCCGGATTAATAGCATTTTTAGCTTCCGGTCGATTAATCGTAATTCTCGCAACATGTCCCTCAACTTGATAATCTACTAGTGCCATTATCATCTCCTTCCACGTTAACTAATAAAACAGTAATCAGATTCTAGCGCCACACACTGAAACGTCAAACATGTAAGCACTTTGCTATCGCTTCACGATAGAATAAAATTAAAAAGTTATGCGAAAATCAAATCTCCCAGACTGGAATCATGATCATTTACAAGCCGACGACTCTGCTCCTGACTGGTTCAAACGTGCAGTTAATACGCCAGTAAAATCCAACTATGTGATAGTTGATGACTGTGCTATTCATTATCTGACCTGGGAAGTAAATGATACACCGCACCACCCCCAAAAACCCGGACTCCTCTTTATTCACGGCGGCGGAGCACATGCGAACTGGTGGAGGTTTATTGCTCCAAGTTTTATCGATAAATATAGAGTTGCTGCTATCGACTTATCTGGTATGGGAGATAGTGAGAAAAGAGAAGAATATTCCGCTGCGCTGCGGGCTCAAGAAATTTTGCACGTACTAAAAGCGGCAGAATTGGGGCCACAACCTATAGTGATTGGGCACTCATTCGGGGGACTAATGACAATGCGTTTTGGCGCAGACTTTGGTGACCAGATTGGCGGAGCGATAATTGTCGACAGTCCCGTATTACCAGAAAGTGAAAAAGCCAGTGAGGTACCACGCAGGGTGCTAAGTGTGCAGCGTTACTACCCAACGTTTGAAATTGGCCTCGAGCGCTTTCGCTTGCTGCCCGCTCAAGAATGTAAAAATACATTCATAGTAGATTTTATAGCGCGACATTCGTTGATAGAGACTGATATGGGTTGGACTTGGAAATTTGACGTGAAGGCAATGGGCGCGAACCGATGGTCTGAGCCCTTTCATGAACATCTAGCAAAAATGAAATGTCCGTCCGCTCTAATCGTAGCTGAAAATAGTGGGATTGTAAGTGCTGTTACAGCGGACTATATGTCTGATCTCATGGGCCCCGAATCACCTATGATCAAAATAAAGAACTCACATCACCACATCATGTTAGATCAGCCCTTGTCTTTCATAGAAGCAGTTAACGATCTGTTAGCTGACTGGGGAAAATTTAAACATATAAAAGAAATAGTCTGACTGATGGATCTCACTCCTTTTGTCGGACTTGGCGATGTCATATTTGGCCAATGTCGCGACACTATTTCCCAAAATATTGGGACTCCTGAAAAAAAAATCGGCCTAAAAAATATAGAAAAATGGAGTTATCGATTATTACGAATAGAGCTTTCTTTCAGCCAGGCTGCTGACTTTAGATTAACTAGAATAGCATCAAATCATCCTTATACCCTGGTTCTTGGATTTAATCCTATCGGCTTAAAAGAAACATTCTTGGTCCAGAAATTTCCCAACCTCCAATGTACTGACAATAATTCACTGGAGGAACCTAGCCTTGGACTCGTATTTACATTATCAGGAGGAGCCGTGTCACAAGTCATTATGCGTCCTCAAAAAGATGAACAAACAGGTGAATATATGTGGCCTAAAACTTGATACTTCAGCTAACTGTAGAATCGTACTTTACTTGTCCCATACTCCGCGAACCACAACCTGATTCGCATCCTCTAAGGATTTGATTGTGGCCAAAATATCTTCTTGGCCAAGACCGCTTGCTTGAAAACGCTTTAGCATCTTCTGCGCTACCGAAACTATCTCTAAATCCATATTAAGGTCCGTGGCGAGCTCAGTTGCTAAATCAATATCCTTACACGCAAGGTCGACAGTAAACGCCGTAGGTAAACGGTCCTGCAAAATGGTCTTGATACCTCCTTGCCACGTCAAACTACTACCACTACTGACCCTCACAATATCCCACAGCACAGTCGGGTTGACCCCAGCTTTTGAACCTAGCACGATCGCTTCAGCATTAGCCATCATTATTGAAAAGGCTAGGCTATTGTTTATCAACTTCGCGACATTACCAGAACCCACATCGCCTGCATGAAAAATATTTTCACCCATGGTTGAAAGCAACTCTTCTACACTGTCAAAGAGTGCTTTATCGCCTCCGACCATGATCGTAAGGATACCTTTTTTCGCACCTCGAACACCGCCACTAACCGGCGCATCTAAAAACCCCACCCCCACTCTCTTCGCCTCTTCCGCTATACCCTTTACAAGCTCAGGAGAATTGGTGCTCATATCTATTAATATTTGTCCCGAGACCATCGAGGGCAAAA
>CAJWTO010000020.1 GCA_913047675.1 uncultured Pseudomonadota bacterium
ACTCTGCAATTGCAGTGCAAGAGTCGAAACGCGTGATTGACGCGGCAACGCTGGATCAGACAGCGTTAGCTTTAGAGAATGAAATAAACCGTCGACTACGTGGTTCGGGGGATCAAGTTGCCAGATTCGCCAAAGCAACCAAACGTGTTACGGGGAGATCTTGAGTCCGGATGATCCATAATTAGACCCGACAACGGCTCAGTCAAAGAAATGAAATTTCTTCTTGATTATAGATTGTGCGCCTATTACGATTCTGGGTATGGGGAGCATTGTTTAGCGCTAGCGTGAGTCGCTTGCAGAGGTGATAGTTTGATATGGTCGAAATTGTGAGAAATGCGAAATTTTCCATAGGCGGAGTAGTGCGACATAGGCTCCATCCTTTTAGGGGAGTCATTTATGATGTCGACCCCACATTCAGCAATAGCGAAGAGTGGTGGCTATCAATACCTGAGGAATTAAGACCAAAAAAAGATCAGCCTTTCTATCATTTATTGGCTGAAAATGAAGAGAGCAGTTATGTTGCGTATGTATCGGAGCAAAATTTGCTGGAAGACGAGACTGGTGAGCCAGTAAATCACCCTGAGATAGAAAGTTATTTTTATGACTTTTCAGATGGGTATTACCATCTCAGGCAGGATGGTAGTCATTAGTTAAAGATCTTCAGTCATCTTTCTTTGATTTCTGGTCCTCACGATACCTCTTGGTGAGTGTTGATGGGGAAGCTGGCAAGGATCGAACGGAAGGTAAACCTAAACTATATTTGAGCGCGAGTGTTCTAAGGAGTAGGGCGCTTGATACTGTCGCTGCAATCTGAATCTCCGAGTTAATTCCAAAATTGCCTAGTAGGATATATATTAACCCACCCAAGAGTGCCGCTGAGGCGTAAAGGTCATGGGTGAAAATGGATGGAATCTCATTCACAAGAAGATCTCTGATCACGCCGCCGCCGCAGGCAGTGAGTATGGACATTATCACTATTGTCATTGGCACGGCTCCGAGCCGATCAGCTTGGGCTGCGCCTATTGCGCAAAACACCGCTAGCCCCACAGCGTCGGCGGCAAGAACATAATCCCAACGTTTCGCTATCTTTGGTGCTGCCATAAATACTAATAGAGCACCCAAAGTGCATATAATGATATAGCTCTCATTTACCAATGCGAGGGGAGGAGTTTGCCCAAGCAGTAGATCCCTGACCAAACCTCCCCCGATACCGGTCGCTATCGACAGTGCGATGACCCCTAGAATATCCATTTCATACCGTACAGCTCTGAATGCGCCTGAGATAGCAAACGCCAAAGTACCAAACAAGTCCAGAATTAAAAGCATTTAAATCAGTAGTCTCATCGCAAAGCCTTATGTATATTACTAGTCTCTTCGAAAAAAGGTGTAGTCAGATGGAACCAGATAAGATTGTAACCGCTTTTTGTGAAACGCTTAATAACAGTTTAGAAGAAAGTCTCGCATATATTTCCGATGATTGTGTGTATCAAAATATGCCATTCCCAGCGGTGATTGGTCCTCAAGGAGTTTTAGAGACATTACAAGGTTTTTTTGAAATTACTGGACAAGTGAGAATCGAGACAATTAAACAATGCAGCGTGGGCAATTTTGTAATGAACGAACGTATTGATTACTTTGAGCCACCTAAAGGTAAAGCATTCGGATTACCGGTTGCCGGAGCATTTGAGATATCAAATGGCAAGATAATAGCGTGGAGAGATTACTTTTGTATGCGACAATTTAGCGAAGGAACGGGACTCAATCTCTAAAAATATTTTCTTAGAGCAGGACGCTCCTCGTTTTTTGAAGGAGAGACTTTTTGCTATTGTCGAATAAGTCTTATGTTTTTGGCAGCTTTGGTTCCTTAGGTTCAATAACACCTTCAGCTTTCACCCAAGCACCAAACCCTCCAGCCATGTGGGCTACAGGAGATAATCCCATATTGTGCACTGCCTGAGCGGCCAACGCTGAGCGCATTCCGCCTGCGCAAAAGAAAATAAATTTTTTACCACTAGCAAACTCTTCCCGATGGTAGGGACTGTTAGGGTCTACCCAGAACTCCAGCATCCCCCGGGGCGCGTGTGTGGCTCCCGGTATAGCGCCGTCACGCCAGAGTTCGCGGATATCTCTGATATCGACCAATTGCACGTCATCATCGCTAGACACTCTCATCACTTCTTGTACGGACATTGTTTCTATAACACTTTCAGCTTCTTCGCAAAGTTCTTTAATACCTTTGGTGATCATAATTTTTTTGATTCCTTAATCCGCTGTTAATATTCTGCATAGCTAGATTACCCATTTTTAAAATAACCTCACCATAAATCAATACCTAAACATGATAGTATCTCGCCTATTTCGTGTCACTACCTTCGATAAATTAAGTTCTACATTTTTTTTGTAGCGAGGATAGAAGAACACTTTTTTACGAGGGTCTTAACTTGAAAATTTCAAACAGTATGGTGACATCCTGTGTAATGCTTACTACAGTTATGCTGCTTTGGTCTTTGGGGATAATCGTCGCTAAAGGTGTATCCGAGCTGGTTAATCCAATCGGTTTTTCATTCTGGCGTTGGATAGTGGCGGCAGCCGTACTAACCCCGTTTGTATTTTCACAGTTTGTTAATCAGAGGAGAGTCATTTTACAAAAATGGCCCTACTATTTTTTATTAGGACTGTTCATGGCTGGCGGTAGTACTATGTTGATGTGGTCGGTTCAATATACATCGGCTACGAATGTCGCCCTTTTTAGCGCAAGTCAACCGATGGTCACCGCATTAATGACTTGGGTCATTTTAAAGGATGCACCTACTCGATTGCAGTTATCAGGAATGATTGCGGCATTAATAGGGATTGTTGTGATGGCAACACGCATGGATATTAGAGTTCTTCTTGACTTGACCTTTAACCTCGGTGATTTGTTCGTGTTAGTCGCCGTACTATTTTACTCATTGTATTCGGTTAACCTTCACCGCTGGTTTGCTGATGTACCGCCTTTCCTAATGATGTATCTAACAGTTCTCGGAGGAATCGTTATTTTAATCCCATTTTATGGCTATGAACTGCAATCACTTGGGAGTTTTCATCCAAGTATTAAAGTTTGTTTCGCTATTGCTTTCATGGCAACGATCCCTACTATTGTCGCAACTACCATGTGGAACGTTAGCGTAGGTGTGGTCGGTGCTAACCGGGCATCAATATTCTTGAGTTTGTTGCCCCTTTTCGGGATAGGCTTGGCAGTTTCCTTCTTGGGTGAGGCGCTGCTGAATTATCATTTTGTCGGCGCTTTTCTGATCTGTGCTGGGATCGTTGCTGTAGTCTGGCCTCAAGATGGCCTATAAGCTAACCCGAAGGACCGCCGTTTACATAGATGATCTGTCCGGTTACATAGCTGGACACATCTGACACTAGCATTGCTACCATGTTAGCAATTTCCTCAGGTTCGCCAGCTCGTTTCATTGGTACCATGTCTAGGAATACTTTTGTTTTTTTTGGGCCCATTTCATCAAGCAACCCTTGTAACATCTTGGTGTTGATCGGCCCAGGGGCTATCGCGTTGACTCGGATTCCATTGGGCGCTTCTTCTTTTGCTAAGATTATTGTTAGTGCTTCTAAACCGGCTTTCGATACAGCGTAGGCTCCAAATGTCGGTGCTAAGCGTTTAGTAATGTTAGAGGATAGATTGACAATGTTGCCTCCGCCCCGTTGACGCATCATTGGAACAACTTTGCGAGTGATGTCAAATACGCTATTAAGATTGACATTTATCATTTCTTTCCAGTCCCCTGGATCGGTATCGGCAATAAGGTTCTTATTAGAAGAGATTGCCGCATTATTGACTAGAACGTCGATTTTGCCCCAAGTGCTTAGAGCAGTTTCCACTACTGTATCGACAGACTCTATCCTAGTGAGATCTGCCTTAATACAGACGCACTCACCGCCTGAGCGTCGAATTTCTTGAGTAGTATCGATTGCAGAGGATTCGTCACTCTTATAGGTTAATAGGGTCTTATAACCGTCCGCAGACATTTTTAGTGCGATGGCTTTTCCAATACCACGAGTACCTCCTGTTACAATACACGTGGGTGTGTCTTGCGTCATGGACCGGCTCCCTCTTGTTAGATCTATAGTTTAACTTTTTTCCTTTGATGTTGTTAGTGATAGTAGGAGTATCACACCGATTACTAAGGTTGCTGCGCCTAGGGAAAAGTACGCGGCTTGAAAAGAATCGGTTAGTGTTACGATTAGACCAAAAGTCGGAGGCCCTACCACCACTCCGAAAAATGTAATAAATAGGCCCCCGCCAGTGGCCCGCGATACGTCTTTGTCTTCTACAGTTCGTGTGATTTCTGCTAGATAGATCCCGTTCCACGCAGCACCGGTTGCGCCAAAGCAGGCACACAAACCGAAAATTTCATAAGTCGACCAGTCAGAATTCACAAGTCCAGTTAAAATTGTAATACCCGCCATTACGAACGCTAAAAGAATAATGAGTGCGTTACTTCGGCCTGTTGCGTCCGCGACTATTCCCCACAATATTCGACCTACAACCGCCGAAATACCAACAATTGCTAATGCCAGCCCAGCTCGTTGAGTTACCCACCCTAAATCGGTTTCAAGAAATGTCACTAAGAAATAAATATAGCATTGCTGCGTCGCCGAGAAAAAAAATGTGGCGATAGCAATGAGCTTCAATTTAGGATGCGTTAAAACTAATTTCAAAGAACTGAGAAAATTACCTTTGAATAGGTTTGCGTTGGGCTCTAAATCGGTATCGAATTCTCGCCGCCATTTTTGTAATCCTGCACCGAGCGCCACGACGAATAACGCTAAAACTAGCATTGATGTCTGCCAATGAAACCATACCAGGAGCCAGGGCACTAACAGACCTGCAAGTATGCCTCCAAGTGGGACCCCTGTCTGCTTAACTGAGAATCCTAGTGACAAATATTGCGAAGGCACGTGGCGGGCAAGAAGTTGACTGCTAGCTGGCGTAGCTGGTCCATAACCTAACCCACAGATAAATGCGGAAATTAGGAACCAAACCCAGTGATTACCAAGGCATATTAGTAAACCTAGGGCGCATATGCACATGATACTTTGACTAACCCGTATGGGACCATACCTTTGGACAAAGCCTCCCGAGAGGAGAGAGCCAATCATAGCGCCTACATAGCTAACAGAGGCGTAGATACCTATAGTCGTGACATCTAATTCTAGTTCTCTGGCTAGAGTTGGAGCCATTACCGAGACAGTCAGAGAAATCATAGTAACCAAGGCTTGAATTGCTGTGGTGGAAGACAGGGAGATAAATAGGTTTCGGGCAGCGCTTGTTGGCATAAGATTCGTAAAGCCTTGGTTTATATCGACTTTATCTCTGAAAGGCGAAAATAACAGTTCTGAGGGGATTATTAGAAGGAATGATATCAGATTAATGCTGCGGATTGACAAATGGTTATTCGGAATAAATATTACAAAATTTTTTGTAAACCAATTTATATTGTAATATATTATATGAAGGTATTAATTAAACGGAGACGAGAGAATGGATCAAAACTCTGTTTCGAATGATCAGGCTAGATTTGATCAAATAATAGATGCGGAAGAAAAAATTGAGCCCCGAGATTGGATGCCTGAAAAGTATCGGTTGAACCTTATTAGGCAGATATCTCAGCATGCACATTCTGAGGTAGTAGGGCAGCTACCCGAGGGAAATTGGATCGGTCGAGCACCGACATTACGCAGGAAAGCTACGCTTTTAGCAAAGGTTCAAGATGAGGCGGGACATGGCTTGTATCTCTACAGTGCCGCCGAGACGTTAGGTGAATCACGAGAAAAAATGATGGATGATTTGCTTAGTGGAAAAGCCAAGTATGCCACTATTTTCAATTATCCTACTTTAACCTGGGCGGATGTAGGAGCGATCGGTTGGCTCGTAGATGGTGCGGCTATAGTAAATCAGATCTCGTTATGTCAAACCTCTTATGGCCCGTATGCTAGGGCAATGGTTCGGATTTGTAAGGAGGAAAGTTTTCATATGCGTCAGGGCTTTGAGATAATGCAGGTGCTCTCAAATGGTTCACATACCCAAAAATCTATGGCCCAGGATGCACTAAATAGATGGTGGTGGCCGACCCTCATGATGTTTGGACCCCATGACAGTGATTCTGCTCATAGCCAGCAGTCTATGAAATGGAAAATAAAACGCCAATCAAATGATGAGCTAAGACAAAAATTTGTAGACCAAACTGTTGAGCAGGCTAAGCATCTCGGCCTGAAGATCCCTGATAAAGATCTGAGATGGAACTCGGAGCAAGGTCATTACGAATTTGGACCTATTGATTGGGACGAATTTCAGCGTGTCGTTAAAGGTGGTGGTCTGTGCAATCGGGACCGACTCTGCGCTCGACGTAGAGCTGATGAAGAAGGTGGCTGGGTCAGGGACGCCCTAATAGCTTACGAAGAAAAGAGATGTGTGAGGGATAAAGGAGAGGCAGCATGAATTTACTGCCACTTTGGGAAGTTTTCGTTCGAACTCGACGGGGCCTTGATCATAAGCATATTGGCAGTCTGCATGCCGCAGACGGAGCTCAGGCATTGCAGGCTGCTAGAGATACCTATACGCGACGGCAAGAGGGGGTAAGTATCTGGGTGGTTGAGGCGTCCAAAATTCACGCTAGCCAGTTTGAAGATAATGCCTCATTTTTTGAGCCCGCTGAGGATAAGGTTTATAGACACCCAACATTTTATGATGTCCCCGACGAACTAAATCTCTGATGAATAAGCATTTTCAATATGTCTTAAGGATGGGTGATAACGCTCTTATTTTAGGCCAAAGGATGTCTGAATGGTGCGGCCATAGTCCATTCTTGGAAGAAGACATTGCTATGGCTAATTGTGCCCTTGATCATGTTGGCCGGGCACGGATGTTGCTGACGCATGCCGGTACTCTTGAAGATAAGGGAAGGACAGAAGACGATTTGGCATTTCTGCGCGACGAACGCGAATTTTTTAACTTTCTCATTTGTGAATTACCAATAGGCGATTATGCGTTCACCTTGATGCGACAGTATCTGTTAGATGCCTATCATTTTCACTTGTATAGCAGGCTACAAAAATCCTCTGATAGTGTGTTGGCAGCAATCGCGGCAAAAGCAATTAAGGAAACAACTTACCATGTTAGAAGAAGCGGCGATTGGGTCGTAAAATTAGGTGATGGTAGTGACGAAAGCCATCGAAGAATGCAAGATGCTCTCGAAGAAGTCTGGGGCTATACCGGTGAACTTTTCGCTGTAGATGAGGTAGATGATTATGCCTCTCGCAAAGAGATAGGTCCTGATCCGGAGGCGCTAAGGTTAGATTGGGAGCGCGACGTGTTCGATAAGCTGCGCACCGCGACGTTGTCTATACCGGACGAAGTCTGGCCAATTAGTGGCGGTCGCAAAGGTGTTCATACTGAGGCGATGGGAGGCCTACTAGCTGAGATGCAATTTTTACAGAGAAGTCATCCGGGACTAAATTGGTGATAAATAGTGTCATTAATTAATCAACAACGAAACCAAATGTCGGAGACGGAGATCCTTCGACTATTGGAATGTGTTCATGACCCTGAGATTCCTGCACTCAGTATAGAGGATCTGGGTGTCTTAAGGAGCGCCCGTGTTACTGACAATGCAGTGGAAGTAGTTATTACCCCGACTTATAGCGGATGTCCCGCAATGGATGTTATAGAAGCTGATATAGTAGAATGCCTGAATTCGAATGGATTTAGAGATGTACTCGTGACAACGCGGCTAGCGCCGGCATGGACTACTGAGTGGCTGACTGAGAAAGGACGCGAGATACTTAAAAAATCTGGGATAGCGCCACCAAGTAGATGTGGTAACGCAGATTTTTCCGTAAATAAAATTATTGAATGTCCGATGTGTGACTCAAAATCAGTTGAGCTTTTAAGCCAGTTTGGTACGACTGCATGCAAAGCACTGTATCGGTGCCAAAAATGCTTAGAGCCGTTCGATTACTTCAAATGCCATTAGCTAATTTTTACAAGCTCTCTATAGAAGAGTTGAGTAATGAAACCGTCGACGCGGTAAAAATAAGTTTTAAAATCCCTAGAGAGCTGTCTAATTATTTCACGTATCTCTCCGGCCAATACTTAACCTTACGAACACGCAGAAATGGGGAAGAACTCAGACGTTGTTACTCTATCTGTAGTGAGCCGGGAGAAGAGCTAATCAGTATTGCTATAAAAAAAGTTGTTGGAGGCCGGTTTTCTATTTGGGCAAATGAACAATTGAGCGTGGGTGACGAGCTCGAGGTTATGCCACCAGATGGTAGGTTCATACATTCGTGCTCTGAGTCTTCTACCCAGCATTATCTGTGTGTGGCTGCGGGCAGCGGCATCACCCCAATTATTTCTATAATTAAGACCATCTTGAAAACTGAGTCTACTAGCAAGGTTACTTTAGTATTTGGTAACCAAAAAGTATCCACCATACTCTTCTTACAAGCATTGGAGTCTCTAAAGAATCAATTTATGGGACGTGTTCAGATTATACATGTACTTAGTAGAGAATCACGGGAGGCGTCAATTCTAAACGGCAGGATAGATGCTGCAAAACTTTTGTCGTTTTCGCCCCGCCTATTCCAGCTGGATACGATCACTAGGAGCTATATTTGTGGGCCTGAACCTATGATAAAGGACGTATCAGAGGCTTTAAAAACTGCAGGGAAAGATCCAGCGCATATTTACTATGAGCTCTTTGGCTCGCCCATGAGTGGAACGGACGATGATTTAGTGGGTATTTCTGACGCTTCAGCTGCGGATCGCGATAAACAAAATGTAGTTACTTTAATTATTGATGGGCGACAGGTAAGTCTAGAGATGCCTCCCGAAGGAAAGTCTATTTTAGACGCCGCGCTGGACGAGGATCTGGATCTACCTTTTGCGTGTAAAGGAGGAGTTTGCGGCACGTGCCGTGCGAAAGTTGTGCAGGGAAAGGTACGAATGGACAGTCAGTCAGTCTTGAGTGTCTCCGATATTGAAAATGGCGCCGTTCTTACTTGTAGAGCGCATCCTATTACCGATGAGGTTTCCATAAATTTCGATAGAGCACTATGACTGGATGTAAGCTAGCAAAGAGCGTATCCCGATTGCTATCGCAGGTCCGACCAAAAGCAGGCTCGCTAGCCGTTACAATTTTTGGGGATTGTATTTCATTGTATGGTGGTAATGTTTGGTTGGGCAGTCTTGTCTCTACCATGGAGCGATTTAATCTAAATTCGCGTCAAATAAGGACAGCGGTATTTCGTCTAGTGCAAAACGGGTGGCTGGAGTCAGAACGTTTTGGGCGTCGCAGTATTTATGGTCTAAGTACTCTTGGTATTCAGGACTATGGGCGTGCAACATCTCAGATTTATCGATCTAAATTTAAACCTTGGGATGGGCAGTGGACTATCTTAGCATGCAATAAAGAAGGCTTTTCTAATTATGGTGATTTTCGAAAACAGCTGTATTGGCTAGGGTTCGGAGAACTCCCGGGAGCCACGTTTGTTCATCCGAATTTAGATATAGTGGCCTTTAACCAATTAGTGGTAGAGCTCAGAGTCGCGGATAAAGTAGCTATCTGGGATGGACAATTAACGAGTTCGCTTGAAGGTTCGTCGGTACTCCTAGAGGCTTGGGATTTTACTGAGCTGAAGGTACGCTTTCAAAGATTTTTGTCGCGTTTCTCCATCTTGATGTCAGATATGTCTGAAGAGGAATGGTCGGTTCCGGAAAATTCTTTTGTAGTTCGTGTCCTGTTAATACACGAATATCGACGGATACTGCTGCAGGTAGCTGATCTGCCTGAGGAAATTTTCCCCGAAAATTGGCCTGGGGGGCCAGCAATGTCGTTAGCGAAAACAATTTACTCGAAAGTGAGCACATCATCACAACTTTTCGTTAGCGGGAATCTAGAAAATCGTGATGGCTTTTTTTCTCATCCGACCGATGAGTTTTCCCTGAGGTTTCAATAGGACTCGCTACGTCGAAAGATATTATCTGCGCATCGTGTAGACAATTTATGTCTAGACTTGTTCAAATACACGTGACATGTTTTGATCACATGGACTAAGTAATATATCTAAGCAGACATTGGCATTATGTTGACTAAGGCAACTATAGAGTTCCTGCTGAAGGAGCCACATATTGTGTGCTTAATGTCGTATGATGGTTTTAAAAATTTAAGGAGAAGTGGAATGATGAGGACTATATTGTTTTTTGGGCTGATAGCCTGGGTCAGTGTGCATGCGGCTCCGGCAATGAATGTCTACACAATTAATACTGCGGATCAAAGTGCATATCATGCCTGGGCCAGAGCTAGCGGTCCGGCAATGGGCGAGTCGGTGAACGCTTCTCTTGTTGGCATATGCAAGCCCATAACCGGTGCGTACAATGACGATGATCTTTATGCCTATATGTTTACTGACACGTTAGCCGATGCATTAGCTGCGTTACCAGGTAACGATGTGATGAAAGCGGAGGTTGCTAAACTAGAGATCTCTCGTAAAGTAATGGCGAGAGAGGTCTTAAGTCTTGTCAAGACGCAGTCGGCAGTTACGTTAAAGGTTGGTCAAACGGATGCTATCTGGAATACACTAGCTCATGTGCCTAACGTTGATGCCTATGTGAAAGCTGTTACTGCTATGGAGAAAGCTTTCCATAAAAATGGTTTTAATGATGTCGGTATACAAATATTCGTTGGTCATAGCGGAGGGGTTTCAGGGATGGTCATGTCTGGTGTGATTGCTAAAACACCAGCGCGACTTGGTGAAGCCTTCGACTCACTCGGTGAGTCTTGGGCTAAAGGTCCTTATAAGGCTGTAGTGGCTAAAAGAAAGGTAGCACGTGGTTTGAGTGCAATGTGCGAAACGGTATACGTGAAATAGAAAGCGGCACATCGACAACCCAACTCCTTGAACCACGGAGTTGGGTCATTATTTGGGTTTCATCATCTATTTACTGAATTCAAAACCCCGAAATCCATTACTAGCACATTCTCGGAATTCGTTTAGATACGCTGGTAGACCGCCTGGATACATCAACATTTCCTTTGGTTTTCCAGGAATATTAGCACCCATGTACCATGAGTCAGCTTTAGGAAACAAAGTCGCATCAGCAAGTTCCATCACATGCGAGCGCCAATGATTTTCAGCTTCGCTAGCAACGTCAAATTTAGAGTACATATTGTCTCGCATATGAAGAAGTGTCTCTATCACACATTCACCCTGATACTCAGCGCTAGACGGTCCGTTACAAAAGCCAGTTGGCGCTTGAGGACCGTAGCTTACAAGCATATTTGGAAAATTTGTGGTCGCTAACCCAAGGTGCGATCTAACACCTTGAGCCCATTTCTCTTTTAAAGTTGTACCATCTGTACCTACTATATTTATAGACGTCAGCCCCCCGGTAACCGCATCGAAGCCTGTAGCGAATGCGATAATATCGAAGTTATGGGTACCTTTAGAGGTAACTATTCCCTCAGGAACAATTTCGTTAATAGATTCATCCAGTAGTGATACCAAGGTTGCATTTTCTTGGTTGAAAATGTCGAAATACCATTGTTCTAGGGAAGGTCTTTTAACTCCGTAAGGGTGTGGGGGTTCAAGCGGCGCAAGTTTTTCCGCGAGGATCGGATCTTTAATACGAGCTCTTGTTTTCTTTAACCAAAAGTCGTAAGCCGCTCTATTCACGGTCTCATTTGAGAAAATATCGTAGAAGTTTCCTAACCAGAAACTAAAACCGCCTGCAGCCCACAAACGTTCAAAGGTTTGTTCTCTCTCTTCGTCTGACACATCTAGTCCTGAGGTTGGAATTAAATCCATATCAAACCCACCAAAGGTTTCAGCTCGACGCTTGAACCGATCGGGAAGTTCATTTTTCATAGCCATATTATCAGCGTTAGAGTATGTCTCTTGTCCCATTGGAAGGTACATGTTCGGAGTACGTTGGAACACAGTCACATGTGACGCGACTTTCGAGGCTTCTTGTGCTACTTGTATACCGCTAGCTCCAGTGCCTATCACGCCTACTCGTTTATTTGTGAAATCTACTCCTTCTTGCGGCCACAAGGCGGTATGGCTAGCGATACCGTTGAATGTATCAAGACCCTTAATTTTAGGTTGGTAAGGCTTAGATGCGAATCCTGTGCATAGGACTATAAATTTAGCCCGGTATTGGCCCTTTTCGTTGGTATTTAGTAACCATTCATTAGTGCCCTCGTTGAAGGAGGCCTCAGACACTCGCGTATTCAGACTTACATCTTTACTGAGGTCTAACTTCTTGTCCACGTAATCAAAATAACTGCGCATTTCCTCCCATCCAGGGAAACGCTCGCTCCAGCTCCAATCCTCCCAAAGATCGGGTCTAGAGAATTGATAAATTTGGCAGTGGGTGTCTACTCGTGCGCCCGGATAACAATTCCAGTGCCAAATTCCTCCTAATCCTGCACCTGCCTCAATTAGATGCACATTGAAACCTTCGTCTCGCAATCGGTATAGCTGGTAAACTCCTGAAAATCCAGCACCAACTATCACTACATCAAAGCTTTTTTTATCGCCATGCGATTCAGACATAACAGTTCGTATCCTCCAATTAAAGATATTTGAAAATTAAATGAGCGTGACTAATCTGTTCTGCTAGTAACTTCGAGTAGGTGATAACCAAATTGTGTCTTGACTGGTCCATGAACCTCGCCAACAGTCTCATTAAAAACAACTTGGTCAAACTCGGGTACCATCATACCTGGGCCAAATGAACCGAGATCTCCCCCCTGCTGTGATGAAGGGCAGCTAGAATTCGCTTTGGCTACTTCCCCAAAATCCGCTCCGTTCGCTATTTCTTCTTTTAAGCTAGTACATTTCTCCTCTGTATCTACGAGGATATGTCGTGCTGTGGCTTGTGCCATTTCAATCTCCTTACATACGTTTTTTTTATGTCATTATTTTATCAAACTAGTAAGTAATGTCGACTCATTCAGTTTTAAGATGTCTTTTTTTGTATTCAATTATGGCCTCTTGTTGAGCTTCGGCTAAAGGATCGCGGATTTCTCTGAGTGCTTTTTCGCTAGATTTCATTTTTAGATTTGTTTTCTTAAAATGAGGGATCACATAGTTAGCGAATAATTCATAGTGCTGCTTTTTTGTTTCAAGTTCACACCAGTTATGATCGAATAAAAGAAAGTTCCCAAATCCACCATCTGATATCTCTATCAGGCTTTCAATATGTTCTATTGCATCTTTATAGGTTCCGATTACCACTGAGGCGTTGTCTCCAATCCATTCTAGGTAGCCGCTGATATCGTTACCACTAACCTGAATCTGTGGTGCAGCAGCTGTATGCTTAATATATTCACACCAGTCTTTAAGACCGTATTGAATGTCTTTAATCGCCTGATCTTTCGTTTTGGCTAAATGCATTATATTAACTATTCGCCACGCATCTCGGTCAGCCTTTTGATTGAATTCTTTGGCTCTGGCTTCGAGTACGTCCCAGTGCATAGCTAATACATCGACACCCGCTTTCATAGTCGCGCCTATCGATATAAGTCCCAAACCATGTTTCCCTGCAATACGAGGGCCCGAAGGAGAAACTACTGCCGCTGCAACTATTGGTGGGTGAGGATCTTGATAAAAATCTAGCTGCAGTCTGGCTTCGACAAGCTTATATCTGCTCGTCTCGACTGATATTGGTTCGTCACTTGTGATTAGATGCATTAATACATCCATATCAAAGTCTAGGGCATCTCTTTGTTCACTGGGTTGAATGCCTATCATTGCCGCATCTGAGGCCAGTGCTCCTGGTCCGACTCCCAAAATAACTCGGCCCCGAGTCAGATGGTCCAGAAGGGCCAGTTTATCTGCTACCCATAAAGGATTATGGTAAGGGAGCGAAACCACACCGGTGCCTAAGCGGAGATTACGGGTTTGGGGCGCCACGTGGGCGATAAAAAGCATCGGATCATTAATCAGCTCAACGCCGCCTGAATGGTGTTCTCCAAACCATGCTTCATCATAGCCGATGGTATCTAACAGCTTAACAATTTCAATATCATGTTGAAGGGCTAGAGTAGGGTTATAATTTGTCGGAACATGGTGGGGTGGTATAAAAACGCCAAACTGCATACGGGACATTGAATACTTCCTTATTGACCGATTATTGAAGCCACACTTTACGGAACCTAGTTATGTATCATTTGCTGATGCAATGAGATTTCTATCCTCTTTACTCAAGGCTTCAACTACAAACATATCATTTTTTGCTAGACGGTGGCGCACTTTTTTCCACGGCGCATATTCGTTGGAATCATACCATTTGTTGAAATTTTCCATCGAGTCGAACTCGATAAGAATGACTCGGGCAGGTTTGGGATCACCTTCTATTACTACGGTATTTCCAGCTCTTACGAGGTATGTTCCTCCATACTGTGTTACCGTGCTCCCGGCATGCTCGACGTACCCACTTTCTACATATTTTTCTATATCTGAGATCTCGATATTTACAATCGCAATTACACTCATCTCAAGCTCCTAATCTCGGTTTATATATTAATAGATGTCCTCAGCTGACGTGGTAGCTTGCCACATCAAATTTCCTAGTTTTCCACCAGTAGGAAGGAGTGAAGCCAGGCCATATCGAATAATTTTTCCCATTCTCAGATAGGTACCAGCTATCACAACCTGAGCCCCACGAAAATTTTCCCAACTTGTTTTGAGTTGAATCACAAAACGTCACCTGTCTTTCTAACTTTACGTCGATGAAACTTTTCTTTGATTTCTTTAAATAGCGTAGCGCTTTTATTACATATTCTATTTGCGCCTCAATCATAAACACCACAGAGTTATGACCTAGGCCGGTATTGGGACCTAAAAGAAGAAAGTAATTAGGGAACCCGGCAACTGAAATGCCTAGGTACGACTCGGCTGATCCTGCCCATTGCTCAGTGAGTTCTTTCCCTTGAGAGCCGTAGATCTTCATTGGCTGTAAGTATTTTGTCGTTACAAAGCCAGTACCAAAAATAATTGTGTCACATTCATGCTTTTTCCCGTCAGTCGTCATCACGCCTGTAGAGGAAATAGATAGTATTGGTTCAGTTACTAAATCTGAGTTAGGTCGCTGCAATGACTCATAGTAGTCGTCAGAAATATTTATTCTTTTACATCCTATTTGGTAGCTTGGTGTAAGCTTTTTGCGTAGTTTCGGATCCTTAACTTTTGTTCTCAAATAAAGTTTCGATGCTTTTTGGAGTAGGTTGTTGAAGAAAGGGTAACCAATAATCGCTATGCCGTAATATTCATTTCTCCAATAAAGAAAAAGGCGATACAAATTCCTGACGACTGGCACATTTTTAAATATCCATTTAGTTAGGTAAGAGTAGTGTCTATTAAAACGTGGTACTAGCCAGGTGGGCGTACGTTGAAATACTTTTAAAGACCCAACCCTGTTTACTATTTCCGGAATAAATTGGATTGCGCTGGCACCGGTACCGATACAGGCGACGTTCCTTCCGTCCAGTTGGTGTTCGTGATCCCACTTAGAAGAATGAAATATTTTACCCGAGAAATTTTCAATACCCGGAATTTTGGGAATGTTTGGTTTATTTAACGGCCCTGTACCATTTATGATTATATCGACGTGAAAAATTTCGCCCGATTCGGTCGAAATTGCCCATTCATTCGCAGAGCTGTCAAAACGCATCTCAGAAACTGTTGTATTTAATTTAAGATGATTTTCTAGCTTAAATTTTTCTACGCATGATAAAAGGTATTGATATATCTCACTCGCATCAGAAAACACGCTTGTCCAATCAGATTTCTTTTCGAATGAGAAAGAATATAAATGAGACGCAACATCACACGCGCAGCCAGGGTAAGTGTTATCGCGCCATGTGCCCCCCACATTGTCGGAGCGCTCAAATACAGTGAAGTTTGTGTAGCCGGATTCCTTTAATCTTATAGCCATTCCTATTCCAGAAAATCCTGCACCAATAATCGCTATACGCGGTCCCATTTTATCTGTGCGGTTTTCCCTGACGTTAGTTTTTTTCATAAAGCGTCTCTGTGGTAAATCCATTTGTACGTCTTGTAAATGGTAATGGGCCAACGAAGTCCTTGGCTGCGTTTGGGTTACGGGTATACTGAAAGTAGCTCTACTAAAGTTTATTTAACAGTTTTATAGGTTAACGCGGTATACGAATACAGTCTACTGAGGTCAGAAGAAATATGAAATTAAAAACCAAAATTGTGAGTATCATCAGTTTTATTGTTACTTTACTTATCAATATACATGTGCATGCCGATGAATGTCCTTCATCTGACCTGCCCCAAAACGCCTTAACAAACTATTTAGAGGCGATGCAAGAACGTCGTTTTACAGATGCGTTTAAATTCGTATCAAACTCAATGACTGACGGAAGATCCAATAAGGATTGGGCTGAACTTCAGGAAATGTTTTATACCGGTGGTGGTGTGATTATTTTCGGCATTGATATCCGACAGGCCATTGCGATTGTTTCAGATATAGATTGCACGTCGACTGCTATAGTGCCAAATATTTTAAAATCTCGGGATAATTTTAATAATCAAGGTATTACTGAATTTGAGCTTTATACGGTTGTACGAAAAGACGATCGATGGCTTGTTGATTCGCAAGAAACTTTGTTTGATCAACCAGATGTCGACAAATGGTTTCCTGGAGAAACCATACCTGAATTTTTAGATAAGAAGTAAAAGAGTACTTTTCATGGAGTCTTGCTATGTTCCTGTATAGCACCCAGATGTGATGGGAATTGCTGAATAAAGCTCCTGCTGTGCTCTTCAGCTTGCTTTTTAGAGTAGTACTGCACGTTAGCTTTTGGTCGTTTGGGTTTGTTTCTAAACCTGCCCATTCCCGCCAAGATACAGTACCAGGAGGTCGGGCTATAGACTAACCGACTAGCTTGATTCCTAAGCTCGGACAAAAGATCTCCACCTTTATCCCAAACACGTAAAATCTTTTCCATATCATCGGAAATATGAACGTTTTTTCTATTCTCCAACCAGTACTCCGTATCACTTCTGGTATTAAGCTTGTAGTGCATTTGTACGTAGTTCCTAACACCATCAAAAATTGAGTTTACCTTCGTGTTTACTTCTGCCCGTGAGTTATCTGTGTTGCCGGAAGATTCTAATTTATTTGCAAAGGTCTCAGCTGTATCTTGCACTATCATGAGGGCGGTGGCTTCTAAGGGTTCAATAAATCCTTGAGATAAGCCAATAGCGATACAATTTTTTTCCCAGCAAACTGCACTTCGACCAACTCTCATTTTGAGATGTCGCGCCTCGACCGCAGCATCCATTAATCCCAGCTGTTTTCTGAGTTCTTCCTCTGCAGAGTTTCGGTCAGTAAAATCCGACGAATAGACGTAGCCGTTTCCAAAACGGTTTGTAAGCGGGATATTCCACATCCAACCATTTTTTAGTGCTTTCGATACGGTCTGTGCGGGCAAACCTTTATCTAGATTGATATGACTAGGAAGCGCTACGGCGGAATCATTATAGAGAAACTTCTTATACGGTAAAAATTCGACGCCAAGTGTCTTATTAATAAGCAACCCAGAGAACCCAGTGCAGTCAATAAAGAAGTCCGCGTCTATGGTACCGTGCTGGTCAGTTTCAACTCCAGATATATCTCCGTTTTCGGAGCGGAGTACTTCAGATACAGTATCTGACACATGAGTAACTCCATTTTGGACCGAAAAATTACGTAAGAATTCACCCAGGAGAGACGCGTCAAAATGGTACGCATAGTCGGTATGATAGTCTGTTTTCTTATCCGGAGTTGGCGCTAGTTTTTCACTCGCCAAAAAGTTCGACACGAAAAAAGAGTCAGGATGGGCGTACACATTAAAATTTTTACTACGTAACGTCGCATTTTGGTGAAAGGCTCGTATCGACGTATCATCTTTTTGAGAGAAAAAGGGGTGGTAGTAACTTTTAAAGCCTTCTCGCGTCGCCCACGACGGAAATCGTATCCCGCACTTGTACGTCGCATTGCACTTCGGCATCCATTCACGCTCATCAATATTTAATGAGTCAAAGAATCGCCTCATTTTTGGGGTAGAGCCTTCCCCGACACCAATTGTTCCTATTGACTCAGATTCAATAAGCTTTAGTGAAACGTCTTTATCTTTCCACTGCCTCGCAAGCGTCGCCGCTACCATCCAACCGGACGTGCCTCCGCCGACGATGAGTATGTTCTTCGGTATGTTTGTAGGTTGCGACGTCATTGGCTTCATTGTACCCAGAATTGAAGAGATATTACGATAGATTGCAGACTCAAAAAAAAAGCCGCAAGACGGTTTCCCATCTCGCGGCTTTTGTTTTTTAGGCTCGGACTATTAAGTTCCGAGTCGTCTCATAGCAGACTTAGTCATATAGTTTGATATGAAGTCGCTAGCTGACTCTTGGTCATAACCAGATTTCCAACCACCTTGCACTGCTTCACCTTGGTAGAAGCGAGTTACACGTTTGGATTGGAGATCGTTACTGATAACCCAGTTCCAGCTCCACTCAGGCCGTCCGTCAGAGGCAAGCACTTGGCTTCCCGCTGCGTTTCGGATTGAGTTGTCATTGTATTGATACTGACTGAAGCCAGGCTCAAACGTTTTCCAAAGCTCTCCACGTCTATCGTATGAGATAGCCTGTGGATACTCGATGTTACGTGCATCAAAGTAAACGCGACGTTTACTTAGTGGTGCACGAGGGAAGCCAGTAGGCTCTCCTTCTAGTACGATCACTTCTGGAATTAGCGACTTACCAACATCATAGTATGTTGTGCCTTGAGGTCCACCGCAGGTTGGATGGGCCCAGTTGTCTTGATCCGCTCTCCAGTTGTAGTGCATCGAACCTAACATTGGTCCACGATGGATAATTTTCCAATTACCCCATGTCAACATTGGGTCACCGGCTGCCCACGCATCAGATAAGAACAAGTTGATACCAGCTACTAACGGCTCGAAGCGTTGGTTAGTTGGGAATCGACGTACTCGTTTGAACGCTGGTAGGTAACCATATAGCTCAGGGAATCGAGATTGGTCGTTGTACCATTCGTTCATGAATGCAGTACCCTTAATATCGTTTGGTGACATAAACCAAACCGATTGATACCGGAGCATCTCTTCCTTACCCGGAAGCATTGTAGCTCCACCAGCCGAATCAGGATGAACTAACCCAGTTGTTTGCTGCTGCGCCCAGACAAAATCATATTCGTACTGCGAGTTACCCTTTGGGTCCAGTGCTGTACAAGGAATAGAAAAAATGTCTTGGTCATGCCGACCCCAAGAAAGTACTACGTTAGCTTGAGTTTCTTCTGGAGTTTGAGGATCTGGGAATGGGTGACCACCAATCCAAGGGGAACCGTCATCTGTATAAACGTTTCCGTCGGACCCAAATTTAGCTCGACCCCAGTTTTTCAAAGTTGCATCTAAATAATACGGAGGAAACTGCGCCTCAATATTTGTCTGAGTAGGAAGAATCGTAAATGTTCGACCGTCCTGTGACACTTCGATGTAGAGAGCTGGATCGATTAAATCCTGAACAAGCTCTACGTTGTCTTTACTTATAGTGTCGCCAACTTTGATTTTACCTTTTGTGTAGGCTTCTATGTCGGTTAACTCTTCTGGGTAAGCTTTATAGTGATCGCCGTCTTGGGCCATAAGGGGAAAGAGTGCCCCTAGGATACCGGCTGAACCGGCACCTTTAGCAGTCTTCTCCATGAAGAAGCGGCGGCTGTAGTCAAAATCATATTTTTTTATGTGCATTATTTCCCCTGCCTTTCCGACGGTTATCGGAAATTGCTCTTTTAACGAGCCTTGGTTATTTTTTAATATTCCCTTTAAGTACCTAAAGCTTTCTCAACTTTTAGTACCACTTGGCAATAAGGTACATTACTTGGCGCTGGTATCCAAGTCTTTTAGGGGAAAAATATGTGATCATTGGCCTCAAATATTATGAATACGGTTTACGTTGAGATAAAACTGTTTTAATACAACATGTTAAGTAGAATTCGGTGCAAAAAATTGCTCCGCAGCTTTTATTTCTATCCTCAAGGCACTTAGCGTCAAATATTATGTTATTTGCGCTATTTCGAATAGTTAACAAGCTTAATGTAGTTTGTCTTTAGAATAGTTTAACAACCTAGGGTAGGGTTAACTGAATTTGATTCGTCTCAGTCACCAAGAAGGGCGCACTTTTTAGGGTTGTATCATTTTTTTGCTCCTGCGTATCACCGCTTTCAGAAACTCTCACTTTAACAAATATACTTTTTACTGGATTCAGATTTTTACGAACGCCCATTATAGAGTTCTCGTCTATTGTGATTTCGAAAGGCAGCTCACCCACAGAGCGACGACTAGCTGTGATAGGTATTCGAGGCGAATCTAGATAGTGAGTTGTGATAAAAATAGTGTCTTGAGCCCTCCGTTTAGTATTTGAAGTCTTATTTTGGGTGACTTTGACGGATAAATTGAACGGATTTACGGTAACTTTATTTTTACCAGTAATTGCTTCTTCTACGGCCTGGCTCTCAGCTGTAATTAATAAATTTAATTCCTTTTTCAAATTTGATGATGGAGGCAAAGTTACCAAGGCTCGTCTCCATGCTACTAAGGCCTCACTAATTTTATTCTTTTGCTTGAGGTCAAGACCCTTTAAAATCAGCCCATTACTATTTTCGGGTTCGATTTTCAGTACTCTAGTTACTAATTGACTCGCTTCTTGATTAAATATTCCACGGTTTGATGCTACCGCAATGTCCGCCATAATGAGTAAAGAATTTACATCATTGGGTGATATCCGAATAAGCTCCTCTGCTGAGATTTTTGCCTCGGTGTATAGACCTAATATTAGATAGCTTTTGGTTAAATTTTGTCTAAGCAGTAAATTGTTCGGGTTTTTTAAGACTGCTTTTTTTAGTTCATTGAGCATAAATGCTGAAGAGGCAATGGGATTAGAAAAATCGACATCTTTATGGTCTGCGGCGAACTCGGCGATTTCTGGCTTACCAAGGTAGAGATAAACGGGAATCGAAGTCGCAAGGCCGAGAATGACTATCCCACACTGTATTAACATAGTTCTCGTTGGAAGAGCGCCAAGGATCGAGCGCTGCGAGCCAAGGTTGATCCAGGCGACGATAGAGAAAATTACAGCTAGTATGACCCAAAATATCATTAATTAAGAATGTTCCCCGTCGTGATGAATCTTCTTTTCGGAACTGACTTCTTGGTTGGTATGACTAGGCTGTGAAGATCGAATGATTCGCACAACTATCCCTATTGCAACAACAAGAAGTATAAAAGGACCAAACCACAACATTATCGTGGAATAGTTTAGTCGGGGTCGGTACAGGATAAATTCTCCGTAACGCTGAACCATATAATCTTTTATTTCTTGGTCGTCGCTCCCATCTTCTATCATGGCAACTACTTTTTTTCGGAGGTCTTGCGCCAAGCCGGCGCTAGAATCTGCGAGACTTTGATTTTGGCACACCAAGCATCTAAGTTCTTCCATCAAGGTGTCGTAGCGTAATTGATTGCTACCATCAGTAAAAGTTTTTTCATCGACTAAGAATGTTTGTCCATTAACGTCACCGATGACCATGCCGAAAATTAAGAAAGCGAGTATTTTCATAGCGACGAGTTTTGTTCAGCGTTAAGTATGTCTATCGCTTTAGCAATATTGATCCGATCTAGCGGCCCAATGTGTTTATGGCGGATAGTTCCAGTCCTGTCCACAAAAAACGTCTCAGGTACTCCGTACACACCCAGTTCCATTCCAAATTCCCCGGTGGGATCGAACCAAGTTTGTAAATACGGATCTCCGTTTTTATATAGCCATTTTAAGGCATCTTGACGCGTATCTTTATAGTTCAAACCAACGATAGGTATAGCGTCTTGCGTTGCCAGTTCCATAAGCAAATGATGCTCTTCTAGACAAGCCGCACACCAGGACGCCCAAACGTTAAGTATAAAGCTGGAACCGATTAAATTAGACGTAAGTAATGTGGTTTCCGCGGTTCTTAATTCATCAAGCTGTCGGACCGGCAAAGGTTCGCCAACTAACGGTGACGGGATCAGTCGCGGATCTTTCGTTAACCCGATCGCAAAGAATATTATTAGTATGATAAATATAGAGAATGGTATTAGTTGACGCACATCGACTACTCTGAAATTTTAGTTGTGGTATTTGTTTGATTGGATTTTTGGGATTGATGACTAGTCTTTGTTGCGTTCCCAAACCCTAACGCGGTGACGGCTCCAAAAGCCATAAGTATCGCGCCAAGCCATATTAGTCTAACAAAGGGTTTTATATTTAATCTGACGCTCCAGTCGGTATCATTTATTTTTTCGCCGAGAGCGATATAAATATCGCGGGTGAGTCCAGGTGAAATGCCAGCCTCTGTCATGGTTTGACCGCCTGAATGATAATTTCGTTTTTGAGGTGTTAGTCTAGCTTCAAACTTATTTTCTGAATGTACCAAGAAAATGGCTTCTGTCCCATTGTAATTAGGACCAGAGATTGCACTTGCTCCTGCGAATCTAAATTCATACCCGCCGAAAGTGGTTGTTTCTCCCTCAGACATGCGGAGATGCTTTTCTAATCCGTACGAACTTACTAATGTTATTCCAATAACTGTGATCGCAAAACCGACATGAGAGATGCTTTGACCTAGGTATGGAGATATTAGTTTTTTGCTACTACGGTAATGTCTCATTTGACCTGCCAACGTCGAGAAAATAACCCACAATCCCAAAACTAAACCAAACAAGGCCATTATGGGGCTAGTATCATCAATCATCCCCCAGGTTCCTACAGCCAGAATTATAGTGGCGAGTAGCGGATATTTAGCGACCTTATAGAGGCGGTGAAAACTATCGCTTGTCCAAAAAGCTCTTTGTCCCAGCCCAATTAGGACAAGTAAAGGCGCCATTAATGGTATGAATACGCTATTGAAGTAGGGCGCACCTACCGAAATTTTTCCTAAACCTAAAGCATCTATCATTAGTGGATATAACGTCCCAAGAAGCACTGTAGCGGTAGCTACTGATAACAAGACACTGTTTGTGAGCAAAAACGACTCTCTGGATAATACACTTCCGTGTGACTCCTGAGCAGCGTCTGGTTTATAGAAAGTAAATACTAGCAGGGCGCCACCAATTACTATGGCGAGAAACATCAGGATAAATACTCCTCTTGCTGGGTCGGTCGCGAAAGCATGTACTGAGGTCAACACCCCTGATCTTACTAAAAAGGTACCTACTAAACTGAGGCCAAAGGTGACGATAGCGAGTAGTACAGTCCAGTGTTTAAAAATGGCTTTTTTTTGTGTCACGACGACCGAATGAATCAAGGCGGTTCCTAGTAACCAAGGCATGAAAGATGCATTTTCAACAGGATCCCAAAACCACCATCCGCCCCATCCCAATTCGTAGTAAGCCCACCAGCTTCCAAGGGCTATGCCGAGGCCTAGAAACGCCCAGGCGATAAGAGTCCAAGGTCTGACCCATTTCGCCCATGCGCTGTTTATTTGGTTATTAAGCAGTCCGGCCACGGCAAATGCAAAAGGTACTGCAAATCCAACGTAGCCCATGTATAGCATAGGTGGATGAACGATTAGACCGAAGTCCTGAAGCAATGGGTTCAAATCTCGACCACTTTGAGGTGGAGGAATAACTCTATCGAAGGGGTTAGAGGTGAATAATGTAAATAAAAGAAATCCGAACGAAATTATTCCTAGGATGCCTATTATATCTGCGTTCAATTTGAGGGGTAAGGGTTTATCAAATAACGTAAGAGCGAAAGTCCATGCACTCAATATCAAAACCCAAAGTAGGAGGGAACCTTCATGGGCCCCCCACACTGCTGATATGCGATAAAAAAGCGGAAGAGTACTGTTTGAATTGGCGACCACATAAGATACTGTGAGATCAGTGAGGACAAAGGAAATAATTAGCGTAATAAAGCTTGTGGCTATCAAAAGAAATTGTGCTCTCGCCAAGGGTTTGGCTAGCATTATCAGACTATCGACCCCCATACGGGCACCGATCATAGGGACTGCGGCTTGAAGGGCGGCAACGCTAAGTGCTAAAACTAGCGCATAATGTCCTATTTCTGGTATCAATCGACTTCACTATTGTGTGAAACATTTTCTAGAGCTTCAGCTACTTCGGGTGGCATATAATTCTCGTCATGTTTTGCGAGAACTTCAGAGGCAATGAACAAACCGCTTTTATTCATCTGGCCTTTCGCGACAATGCCTTGTCCTTCTCTGAACAAGTCGGGAAGTATTCCCTCAAAGTAAACCATTTGTTCATTCGCCGTATCTGTAAGGTTAA
>CAJWTO010000021.1 GCA_913047675.1 uncultured Pseudomonadota bacterium
CGAGTATTAGCGCCCCGTCAGGACGTTGATCGAGCACCAGACCTTCTCCGATCCGGATGGAGAGGTTACAATTAATGCTGGGCTCAAAGATCTTTTAATTTGAGACATTTACGTTACACAAAATTAGGAGAGGTGGCCGAGTGGCTGAAGGCGCACGCTTGGAAAGCGTGTAAGGGGTAAAACCCTTCGAGGGTTCGAATCCCTCTCTCTCCGCCAGTCACGTTTCGATAGAGAAAGTCATATTGTCTGGCGCTCCGAAGGAGTTCTTTGTGTTGCGTGAGCGATCAGAATTTTTAAGCGTGAATGACTAGGAGGATCATATGAAATTAGATGGAGTAAGAGTTCTCGATTTGTCGCTATTTTTACCAGGTCCATTGCTGACGCAAATGATGGCTGATCATGGAGCTGAAATCATCAAACTAGAGCCTGTTGGTGCGGGTGAACCGAACCGAGAAATCGGCCCTAAGAGAGACGGGATGACGGTATATTTTGCGAATACCAATCGGAATAAAAAAAGTATTCAATTGAACTTAAAAACTGAAGAAGGAAGAAAAGCAGCACTAAAAATTGCTTCAACTTGCGATGTGATGATCGAAGCCTTTCGACCCGGTGTGGCTGATCGCTTAGGAGTAGGGTACGAACAAGCGAAGGCAGTGAACCCAGGAATAGTTTATTGCTCGATGTCTGCTTGGGGTCAAGATGGTCCATACGTGCATAAACCTGCACATGATCTTGCGTGTGAGGCTATCGCCGGTATATTAAGTATCAATCAAGGCTCGGATGGGAAGCCGGCTATACCCGGCATAGCCGGTGCGGATATGCTTTCTTCAATGATGACTCTAAGTGCGCTACTCATGGCGTTACTTAGGAGAAAAGATACAGGCGAAGGTGACTATATTGATGTTGCCATGGCGGATAGTTTAATCGCGGCTATTCCGAATAACATGGGGACGACCTTTGCGGATAAGCAGCCTCCAATTTTAGCTGAGGAACGTGCGCTCGGAGGGTATGCAATGTACCAAATCTATGAAACACGGGATCGTCGACACATAGCGCTTGGCGGTTCAGAGTATCATTTTGCAGAGGCAATCGTGACCAAATTGGGACGACCAGATCTCTTAGATGCGTGTAAGACGCCACCCGGACTGGGGCAAGAAGAAGTGAAATTATTTTTGACAGATAGATTTAAAGAGCATGATCAGTCCTATTGGGTGGAATTTTTTGAGGGCGTTAATGCAGCGTTTGCACCTGTGAAAAACCTCCGAGAAGCTGCTGATGATATTCAAATTCGACATAGAAAAATGATTGTTGAAGATACAATTGGCAATGAACATATTGGTATCCCCATGAAATTTAAGAACGAGCCTGGGGAAATAAAGTTCGAGTTTGCCAAACTTGGCCAGCACACAGAGGAAGTTCTTGCCAATGTCGGTTACACCTTGTCGGAGTTAGATCAGATGAAAAAATCCGGCGTTTTTTAGGGCGACTCTCGCATTAGAACCTCTTGGGTAAAACTGGCAACAAGTAGTCCGCTCGGCGACCAAACTTTCGCAGCAGCCAATCCTCGATTATTTTGAACTGTAATAGGTTTTTGTTCCACAAAATGCCATTCGTTAAGATTAATAGGGCTATGTAACCAAAGGGCGTGGTCTAGACTAACGAAAAATAAGTCAGGTGATCCCCAAGTTAAATTAAACGGAAGCAATACATTGTCCGCGATAGATTCGTCACTTTGATATGCTAGCATGGCCGCGTGCAGTTTAGGCGCGGGCGGAGCGAGTCCATTAGCTTTAATCCACATATTTATGCCGCCCTGTTGTGATAGCCCACCAGAGGCCCAAGGCGCATTGACAATACGCACGTCTATCCCATGCTCTCTTAGTGCCCATTCTTCGGGAAGTGGAAGTGGGTCCAATTTGGCCATAATATCCCTATACGGCTCTATATTTTCTGGAAGAGTTATGTGAGAAAGGTCCGTGGTAGCAATCGATTCGAAATTTTTACCACTTTCTTTTTTATTGAATGATGCCAGAAGCTCAAAATTAATTTGATTTTCTTGGGAGGCAATTACACGTTTCGTACAAAATGAGCGGCCTTCCCGTATCGTTTGGACGTCATAGACAATGGGTTGATTAGGGACACCTCCGCGTAGGAAATACCCATGCATAGAATGAAGCATGAATGTGGCGTCGGAATCGTGGAGAGCAGCTGAGATAGCTTGACCTAAAAAGTGTCCCCCATAGGTGGCAGCTGCACCATCTCCAGTTGAACCCTTTCCGATAAAGCGATGCTCGCCCGAGCACTCGAGCGTAAGTAGTGAAATGAGATCGGTAAGGGCTTGAGACATAAGGTCACCTAGAGTAAAAGCTATATAATTTCATTTTACACTGCTCATCGGGGTATGTAGATCCTTTTTCGATACGCTGGTAGTCTCCAAGTTGTGATTAAAAAGTCTAAGGAGCAGGTTGATGGCATCGAAGGAACTAGCAGAGGTTGATATCAATCCATTTTCGCCAGAATCGCAAAGTATTGAGAAAACTAAACGATTTTCAACACCGGGCGAGAGAAAACAGGTGTCGGATTTTACGGAGCGTTTACGACGAAATGGTTACGTCATTGTAGAGCGGGCGATTAACCTTGAGAAGGTAAAGGTGGTACGCGAGGAGTTTCATCGGTTACATAAAGGTCTGGCTAAAGGCAGCAGCGAATTTGGGGGCTTTCAGACCGAAAGATTATATAACTTAGTGGCTCGAACAAGGGTATTAGATGAATTACTTTTGCATACAGATGTTCTGGCGATTATTGAGTCTCATCTTGATGATCAAATTCAGTTATCGATATCAAGTTCTGTAAATCTTTTACCCGGTGAAACTGCACAAGCGTTTCACAGGGATGACGGGTATTATCCGATAGCCCGCCCTCATGAACCGTTGAGTGTAAATACTATGTGGGCCATAGATGATTTTACGTCGGACAATGGAGCAACTATGGTCATTCCGAAATCACATTTGCAAGCTGATGAGCACCCTCTGCCAGACGCTGCTATTGAGATAGCGGAAATGCCAGCAGGCTCAGTAATGTTGTGGGATGGTTCTTTGTTTCACGCCGGTGGAAGTAATAAAACTAAACAAGCACGATTAGGTATCACTAATATATATTGTCGAGCGTGGCTTCGTCAGCAGGAAAATCAGTTCTTGGGAGTACCGCCCGCTGTAGCTAAAGAACTGGAGCGTCCGCTTCAGAAGCTGGTTGGATATTGGGTTGCTAATAATTTCTTAGGATATCTTAATGAGTCAAGTCCTAGCCTATTGTTAAAAGATTAAAATCTGCGTAAGTTAGGTCAGCTGCGTCAACAGTAAAGCTATATTCATAGTCGATTTGGGGGGAGACAATTTGTGCTAGATTTTGATTTGCAATTTTGGAGCTGGCTTTTCCTCGCAATTTACCTAATTGCCATGGTTTGCTTTGGTTTTATTGGGATGCGGAAGGTAAGCGGTAGCGATGACTTTGCGACGGCGAGAGATTCTTATGGACCCCTTTTTCTCGCTTTCGCAGTTGTAGCGACCACTGCAAGTGGAGGGACTTTTATTGGACTACCTGCTCTTGGCTACAAAGCAGGATTTTCTGCTTTATGGTACGCTTTTGTTTATCCGATAGCAGTATATCTAGGGGTAATTATTTGCTTGCGGGGCATCAGACGTGCGGGGGATGCGTTTGGCAACCGCTCTATACCAGAGTATCTAGGTGATCGTTTCCAATCAGAAGCGCTGAGAGTGTTAGTCGCACTATTCTCAATGCTGTTACTGTTTTATCTTGCGGGTCAACTGCTGGCCGGCGCGGTAATGTTTAATAAAATGATGGGCATTCCCGTCCTACCCGCATTACTGGTCACGTCTGGAATTATAATGCTGTACCTAGTGATTGGTGGCGCCCACGCGGATATTCTGACTGATGGCGTACAGGGCGCACTAATGCTGCTTCTTGCCATTTTCGTCGGGTACATGTTTTTTTCCGGTTTCGGGATTGAGGGTGGTTACACAGCCATGGTTCATCGATTAGTTAATTTAGATCCTGATTTAGTGAAAACGTTGCATCCTACGCATCCAGTTTTGAACTCATGGTGGGATGTATTTGCTATTTTTGTTGCCCATTTACCCCTAGGGTTGCTGCCACATATTGGCAATAAGCTGTGGGCCCTGAAAGGCAATAAAGCTCAAAACAAGTTCATTTTTTATGCGTTTACGTTTGGTATGATCATGCCCTGTCTTGCGTTAGGTGGCATTGTGGCTCGGGCGGTGCTTGGCGATTCTTTGATCGAAGATGGGGCTGGTGCGAATTACGCGATCCCAGCACTATTTATTGCCACCCTACCCGCGTGGCTCGCCGCCTTGATAGGGGCGGGTGTGTTAGCAGCGATTATGTCTACCGCAGATGGCTTAGTTTTATCCACTTCTCAAATATTTGCGAATGATATTTATAGACGCACCATAGTCCCTAGACTCAAATCTCCTGTTGACGATAGCGTAGTTGATGAAATGGCTTTGAGACTAAGTCGGATCACTATGGTAATTGTCATGGCAGGCTCTGTCTGGATGGCATGGGAATTTCAGTCGATGAATGTAGCCTTATTAATCATAGCCGGAGTGGGTGGAATGCTGGCAGCGATCTGCGGGCCAATTTATGCAGGTATCCTCTGGCGCGGGGCCACGAAGGCTGGAGCGCTAACGGGTTTTACGGTAGGAGGAGGTCTATTTTTAGTGTTAAAAGGTCAATTACTTTCTCCCTCAATATTTGAAGGCACTTTTGTCGAAGGTCCGGCACTATGGGCCTTGTCGCAACACTCAAATGCTTTTTCCTGCTCAACGATTGGCGCGATCGCCTCAGTTGCCAGTGTGGTTATAGTATCGCAATTTACTAAAGCACCTGAAGATACTCATTTGAGAAAAGTTTTTGGGATGTGATGTGAGCGGTTAATTAGTTCTCGCATCAACTAAATGAGCCATTGTAGGCAGTTATAATCCGTCAATATAGACTTGAGCTGTTTTGGATTGTGTATTTTTTGAAACCGTTTCTTAAGACTTTCTAAGGACTTAGCGTGGTATTTTTGTGGTTTTTGGGTGTATTTTTCGTTATTTAGATTTACAGAAAACAGCTCCTTATTTTGCTTTAGCGCGCTAGTATTAGCAGTACTCCAAGGAAGAAAGAAGTTCCCTACGTTATATAATAGTGGTCCGAGAGTAGGTTCTAACTTTTCCCAGCTAAGAAAGTCTCCCTCATTTCGAGGCTCTAGCATGCGGTGGCTCCAAGCCAATGTATGAGGTGCCCGAGTTTTTATTATTCCTCCTCCGGTCGGATCGGAGGCAAGCTCATAGATCTGAGGAGCCAGACCAAAATCTGCGAAAGCGGGTCTCTCTCCTAACAGGTAGCGATGACTAGATAAGTGTTCTTCTAGAAGACTCAGCAATTCATTTAGATATCTTTTTATCAGCGGCGCGTTGTCTTTACTTGACCCGGTAAAATATCGCCTTGTTACCATTCGCTCAGCGATAGATTCGGTAACCTTTTCGATTTCTTCTTCATCGTCTCCGACGATCCTGCTATACGCCAGAACTCTAGCACAAGCATTCCGGTCGGCTGAATGCCACCATCGAAAATGGAACATTAGCTTGTTTCCCCATTCGTCTCCATATTCCTCTATAAGCGCTGAGATAAACTTCAGACTTTCATCCTCTGGATGTATCGACGGCGATGGATGCTGCGATTCTATATGCTCGATTATTGGCGTAGAGTCTTGTAGTACCTCATCGGAAGGAGTGACTACGAGCGGTATCAGCGGTAGTTTTGCCAATTTAGAAAATTCTTCCATATTCCAAGATCCTCTCACCACCCAATCGTATGGAATATTTTTATATTTTAGGTAAGAGCGAATTTTCACCGAATAAGGCGACAGCTCAGAACCAAAAATTCGATATTTTGTAGCCATTTGGTTTTCCTCTCTCCCCGGATAACATTCTCGTGCTTGATGCTTGCCTGTTTTTGTCTGATTATTAAATTATTGGCCTCGATACGCAATAGTGTGCCATATTGAATAATAAAATCGTGTTTGAGGAGAGGCGTTTTGGATAAAAAAGTGAGAGATGTTCACACTAATAGTCTGCGAAAAGTATGGGAGCCTATCACTCTCAAGAACTTAACGCTGAGAAATCGTATCCTGCAACCGGCTCACAGCTCTCAGCACGGTGACCCTCGTGATCATACTTTTTCGAAAAGCCAAATAGCGTATTTTACGGAGCGTGCAAAGGGTGGAGTAGGGTTGTCTATTACTGAGACGGTGGCCGCTGCACGCAGTGCAGTGGGTTCATTTTTTAATGTGGTAGACGTTTGGAATCCGGCGTGTATTCCCTCCATGCAAGATTTAGCGGAGGGCGTTCATGCGCATAATGGACATGTTATGGTTCAGTTGGCCTCGATGGGTGTTCATGACAGAGGCCGCATGTTTTTAGATCAAACCAAACCAATTTGGGGAGCTTCTCGAATTCCTTCGTTAATGCATAATGAGATGCCGCTTGTGATGGGGCAAAATGAAATTGATGAGGTGGTTGAGGATTTTGGCCAATCTGCTAAGAACTGTATGGTCTCTGGAATTGATGGGGTCGAATTGCATGGCGCCCACAGTTACGGACTAGGACAGTTTCTAAGTCCTACTTATAATCGGCGCACCGATGCCTACGGTGGATCTCCTAAAAAGCGATGTCAGTTATTGATCGAGTGCGCAGAATCGGTCCGGAGAAATGTGGGAGATGATTACGTAGTGGGAGTTAGGCTTTCGTGGGACGAGTTTTTGGGCCCCGAGGGTGGTATCACTGCAGAACAGTCTGAGGAGCAAATTGAGGTATTAGCTGCTACGGGATTATTTGATTTTTTCAATATTTCCGCGGGTGGTTATCATACGATTCATCTCGCTTTACCGGGGATGGAGGATACTTCAGGTGAAGGTTGGCTAGAACCATTTAGTAAAAAGGCCAAAGAAATTGTCGCCGATAGGGGAAAAGTATTTGTGGTAGGTAAGATCCGCGACTTATATAAAGCGGAGGAAATTTTAGCTAATGACTCAGCCGATATGGTCGCCATCGCTAGACAGCTACTTACTGACGCACATACAGTCCGTAAAACAAAAGAGGGCCGGGAGCATGAGATCATCCGATGTAATCGATGTAATGAATGTGCCGGACGTCTTTGGGAACACCGGGAGCTAGTATGTGCTCTAAATCCTATTAGTGGTCGAGAAGCATACTGGGGCGAGGGAAGTTTGACGGAGGCTTTGCCTGCAGATATCAAGAAGATTTGTGTTGTAGGTGCTGGACCCGCAGGTATGAAAGCTGCGGCTGTTGCCGCTTCGCGGGGCCATCAGGTGACTTTGATCGAAAAAGAGGACGTGCTGGGTGGGCATCTCGCTCTTTTAGAGCGCCTCCCAGGTCTGGGTGATTGGTCCATCGCGATAGATAATTTGAAAAGAGAGATGGAAAATACTGGAGTAAAGGTTGAACTAGGTACTGAGGGAACGGTCGAAGGTTTAACAGAGCGGAATTGTGATGCACTAATATTTGCAACTGGATCGCATTTTGAAAAAAGTGGTCTTAGTTTATACCGACCTGACAGAGAGACTATACCAGGCTCGGATCGGGCTAATGTCCTAGATGTAGAACAGGCGGCACATGCCGTATTGGATGATCCTTTAGTATTAGGTAACAAAGTGCTCATATTAGATGAAACTGGTGTCCCGTTGCCTTTTGCTGTGGCAGAAATTCTGGCAGAGGCTGGCGTGTCGGTTGAGATAATGAGTCCGAGAATGTACGCCGGTGAGAAACTGTATCGAAATCTGGATATTCTTTATATCTTTCCAAAACTCAAAAAATTGGGAGTAAAAATCACTCATCAATATTTTATCGAGGAGATAAAGGCAAACGAAGTCGACGTATACGATATATGGACTGGCGTCGATACTTTAGAAACGAGGACAGGAGTTGATACGGTGATTTTATCGATATTGAGATTGGCCGATGATGAGTTGTACTCAGCATGCGCTGAAAAATTCAAGGAGGTGCATCGCATTGGAGACATGAGCGCTCCCCGGGATGTTACTGCCGCGATACATGAGGGTGAAAAAATAGGTCGGGCAATCTGAAAATTGATTTTTGGTAATTTTGGCAGAAATGCGCAACCAATGTACCTTTTTATGGGTTGTCCTTTGATGCTTACCCGCCTATATTTAGCTGCATTAAAATAATATTAAAGGAGTGGGGATAATGGATATTGGTGTAATTATGTTTCCGACTGATAAGGCTATTCAGCCAATGGAGTTGGCGGTTGCTTGTGAAGATAGAGGGTTTGATTCGCTGTGGTTCCCTGAGCACAGCCATATCCCGACGAGTAGAGAAACTCCGTGGGGCGGTACCGAGGGAGCTCCTCCACTGCCTGAGGAATACTGGCGCACTCACGATCAATTTGTCGCGCTTTCTGCTGCAGCTGCAGTGACCAAAAAACTTATTGTTGGAACGGGCATCACGTTAGTAGCGCAAAGAGATCCGATCTGGTTGGCGAAGGAGATCGCGAGTTTAGACATGATCTCCGGCGGTCGTTTGGAGGTTGGCATTGGGTATGGTTGGTGTGTTGAAGAAATGCGGAATCACGGATTAGATTATAAAAAGCGTAGAGGCATCTTACGGGAAAATATCCTTTTTGCGAAAGAAGTGTGGGGTAATGACGAGGCAAGTTTTTCTGGAGAACATATCCAGTTTGAAGAAAGTTGGGCTTGGCCGAAACCTACTCGAAAACCGCATCCACCAATTTTAATGGGTGGAGCTGCGGGTCCCAAAACTGCAGCCCATATCGCTGAATTTTGTGATGGATGGATGCCATTAGGTGGTATGTACGACTTCGACGGTGGGATGAAAGAGATCACTAAAGCTTGTGATGAGATCGGAAGAGATCCCAAGTCCTTAGAAATTTCTATTTTCTATGGCATGGGCGCTCCAGGCGAAGAAGAGTTACAAAAGCATAAGGAAAATGGTGCTAAGCGAGTAATTTTTGCGTTGCCTCCACAGCCGTCGGATGTCGCGCTTCCGATTTTGGATGAGTACGCAAAGTTCGTATAGATCGAGAGTATATGTGGGGCGGACAGAGCCGCCCCGCGATTTATCCTCGTTTTAGGAAAGATTTTTGAAAGTTGCGATTTCGATTGGCGGTTCTGCTCCCGTAGACATTATGTCGCAAATTGAATTTGCGATCTGTGCCGACGAAATGGGTGTCGATACGGTTTGGTCCGCGGAAGGCTGGGGAGAAGATGCCGTCACATCCCTTACGTTTCTGGCAGCAAGAACTAAGCGGATTAAATTAGGTGCCGGTATTATGCAAATTAGTGCCAGGGCACCCACTATGACGGCGATGACGGCTCGTGCAATTTCAAATCTTTCGGTGGGTCGTTTTCTTTTGGGGTTAGGAGTCAGTGGACCGCAAGTTGTAGAAGGGCTCCATAGCGTGCGTTACAACCAGCCTCTGACACGATTGAGAGAGAATGTGGAGATAATTCGACAGACGTTCTCTGGTACAAAGGTCGCATATCAAGGTAAACACTATCAGATCCCACTCGATAATAGCGAAGGCAAGTCAATTCGGGTTCAAAAGCCTATGTATTCTATACCGATATATCTCGCAACGATCAGCCCGAGAGCTTTGGAGTACACTGGACGGGTTGCTGATGGTTGGTTGGGTGCCTCTTTTTCGCCAGATTTTTCTGATGCTCACTTTGAACATATCCGTCGTGGGGCTGAAGCCGCGGGTCGAAAATTCGAAGACATAGAAATTCATGTGCCTTGTTCGATAGCAATTGATGACGACTGGACGGCCAGTATCGAAAAGCGTAGATCTGAGGTTGCCTTTAGCTTAGGTGCGATGGGATCTAAAAAGACTAACTTTTATAATGACGCGTATGCGCGCGCTGGTTTTGGTGAAGAAGCTTCGCGTGTCCAGTCTCATTGGATACAGGGAAGACATGAGGAAGCGGTTTCTAACGTGACGGACGCTATGGTGACAAAATTTAGTGCAATCGGAGATAAACGAGAGGTTCAAGCTCGACTTCAGTGTTATAAAAATGCTGGTGTCGACGTATTAGTTTTGCGCTTTTTGACTGATGATAATTCTTCGCGCGTTGCAATGTTAGAACAAGTACTTGAGATGACAGCCGATTTAGTATGATTTCTTTTAGGCTGAACTTTTTTAAAATAAAAAAAGGTGATATCTAATGATTGATACAGGGACTAATGAATTACTCTGCGAAGTTAAAAATGGCGTCGCAGTTTTAACTCTTAATAGACCCGAAAAGAGGAATTCTTTATCAGATGTTTTGACCCCCGCTTTGAGGGAAATGGTTCAGAAACTCGACGAGCGATCGGATGTTAGGTGCTTAGTAATCACGGGAGAGGGCGGCAGTTTTTGTGCGGGTGGAGATCTAGGAGGAATGAGTGGTGGACAGCTTGCAACTGGAGTTGAAAGTTTTGATGAGAAGGTTGATGACTTAAAGAAGAAACAGCGAACTTTGACCATGCGTATTCGAGACTTTAGTAAACCCACTATCGCTGCTTTACCTGGCCCGGCAGCTGGCGCCGGTTTCTCGATAGCGTTAGCTTGTGATATACGTTTAGCTAGCCGCTCGGCATTTGTTACAACCGCATTTTCGAGGATAGGTTTGTCTGGCGATTATGGAGGAAGCTGGCTTTTGACTCAACTAGTTGGTACTTCGGTCGCTAAGTCACTTTATTTTACGTCGCGTCGAGTAGGGGCAGAAGAGGGATATCGTTTAGGGATATTTAATGAAATATATGAGGATGAGGATTTTCGATCTAGGTTTATTGAATTTGCTGAAGAGATAGCACAAGGCGCTCCGATAGCGCTAGGACTTATGAAGCAAAATTTGAATAGAGCTTGCGAGGAACCGTTCGAGGTTTGCCTTGACTATGAGGCGGAGAATTTAATGAAGTGCGCAGGAACAGACGATCACAAGGAAGCTGTTTCGGCATTTCTTGAAAAGCGAAAGCCTAACTTTTCAGGCAAATAATTTATAGATCAATAAAGGAAATTAATATGGCGGATAACTTGAGTTTTGAAGTTGTAGACGATGTGGCTGTTATCACTTTGGATGATGGGAAAGCCAATGCTCTAGGGTTTGAGATGTTTTCTCTGTTGGATGACGCATTAGATCAGGCGGCAAGCCAAGCGCAAGCGACTGTCTTGCTCGGTCGCCCTGGAGTACTTAGCGGTGGTTTTGATCTTAATGTAATTAGGAGTGGCGATTCGGTCGAAATAGAGAAGCTACTTAGGTGTGGAGTAAGGATGCTGATGAAGCTGTTTGGCCATGAGCAGCCTTTGGTAGTTGGGACGCCGGGCCATGCCGTAGCACTGGGAGCATTTATACTTTTATCAGCCGACTATCGGATCGGGGTAGAGGGAGACTTTAAAATCGGACTAAATGAGACGGCAATCGGACTGACCTTGCCAGCATTTGGGGTCGAGCTAGCGCGAGCAAGATTATCCCCCTTATACCTCTCTCGCTCAGCAATAGTAGCCGAGCTTTTTGAGCCTAAAAAAGCCATAGAAGTGGGCTTTTTAGATCAAGTTGTTGATGACTCTAATGTGCTTGCATCAAATCTAAAAACTGTTTCGGTTGAGAAAGCACAAAGCTTAGCGTCCTTAGATTCAAAAGCGTATGCGTTTAATAAAAAAGCATTCAGAGGGGAGATAATAGATAGAGTTCTAGCTTCAATAGCATAGGAATAGCCTTATGAAATCGATTGATGGTCCGCTATCCGGATATAAAATTCTTGATTTGAGTAGAGTGCTGTCCGGACCAGCCGCAACGATGATGTTGGCAGATCAGGGTGCGGACGTAATAAAAATCGAACCACCTGCAGGAGATATTACTAGACAAATGGGTGTTGGAGCCCAAGGAATGACGTCAGGGTTCTTGAATATTAATCGAGGGAAAAGAGGCATGTGTTTGGACCTTGGAACTGAGCAAGGTCGTCACGTTGTACGAGAAATTGCCGCGACTTGTGACGTGGTTGTTCAAAATTTTAGACCTGGAACAGTTGAAGCATTGGGATTGGGATACGCGGATTTAGTTAAGGTGAATAAGACCATAATATTTGCCTCAATTAGTGGTTTTGGTGAAAGCGGCCCTTATGCTAAAAAACGAGTATACGATCCGATTATTCAAGCTTTGTCTGGATTAACGGATATACAGGCTGATAGCGAAAGTGGGCGACCTAAGATGATGAGAACTGTCATTCCGGATAAAGTCACTGCATTAACAGCAGCTCAAGGTATCACCGCTGCTCTATTGCAAAGAGAACGGACTGGAGAGGGGCAACACTTGAGACTTGCCATGCTCGACGCGATGATTGCATTTTTGTGGCCTGAGGGGATGATTAATCTGACCGTCGTCGATGAAGTGCGGGACCTTCGTATTGGACAATTGGCGTTGGATCTTATTTTTCAGACAAGCGATGGATATATTACTGCAGGCGCGATGTCTGATGATGAGTGGGCTGGCATGTGTAAAACATTGGAACGTCCCGACTGGGTGAGCGATCCTCGCTTTAGTTCGACATCTGCTCGTTTTGAAAATGCAGAGGTCAGAATTAGAGAAACAGGTAAAATTTTACGAAAGAGAACTAGTGCTGAGTGGCTAGAAACGCTTGATGCCAATGGTGTCCCTTGTGCTCCTGTTCTGACACGAACAGAAATGCTTAATAATCCCCAAGTAGTTAACAACGATATTATTGAGGAATATGGTCATCCAGTAATTGGTACTGTCAGGCAGGCTCGCGGAGCTACTCGATTTGGCTCCACTAAAAATCATTCTTCGCCAGTGGCTCCTGCTCTAGGCCAGCACAACGCAGAAATATTAAAAGAGATCGGCTATGCAGACGAAGAGATTAGCAAGTTGCGAAGCGATAAAATTATTTATTCTTCAGACTAACTCGTGAGTTTGATTCTACTCTCTACCAGCTGAAGCTTTTCTCGCATCAGTGCTTCGTCGCCCTTAGATTCAACATTGAGTCTCAAAAGTGGCTCGGTATTTGATGCTCGAAGATTAAAACGCCATTTGTCAAAGGACATACTAAGCCCGTCTGTTTCATCAACAATAGGTTTCTCTTCACTAAAAAAGTTTTTTATTTCCCGAATTGTTATCGCAGCATCTGCAACTTTGTAGTTTATTTCACCACTACAAGGATAGGCCGCTATACGTTCTCCCACTAGTTTAGACAAAGGCATATTTGAGGTACTTAGCAACTCTACTGCCAGCAACCAAGGAATCATTCCACTGTCGCAGTAGGAAAAGTCTTTAAAGTAGTGATGAGCGCTCATCTCGCCGCCGTATACGGCTTTTTCAGCGCGCATACGTTCTTTCATAAATGTGTGCCCACTTTTACATTGCACAGGAATGCCACCAGCTAAGGTAACTATATCTATAGTGTTCCAAATCATTCGAGGGTCGTATACGATCTTTTCGCCTGGCATTTTACTTAAAAAAGCCGCGGCAAGCAGTCCGACAATATAGTAGCCTTCAATGAATTGACCTTTCTCGTCAAATAAGAAACACCGATCGAAGTCTCCATCCCAAGCTATCCCTAGGTCTGCCTCATTTCTTAAAACCGCGTCGGAGGTTACCTTCCTATATTCTGGAAGGAGTGGGTTAGGTACTCCATTAGGGAAGGTTCCATCAGCTTGAAAATTTATTTTTACGAATTCTATAGGTATTGATAAATCTCCAAAGCGCTTTTCAATTTCGTCAATGACATGCCCAGCAGCTCCATTTCCTGGGTTGCAGACAATTTTTAGGCGATTAACTTCTTTATGTGAAAAAAAAGTGAGCAATTTATCGGTGTATTCTTTTAAGATTGAAGTTGTGGAAGTAGTCCCCTTATTAATACTGGTTAATTGCTTCGCATTTTCTGCTAAGGTCTGTATTTGACGTAATCCAGTATCTTGCCCTATCGGTAACGCATTCCGCCCGACGAATTTCATGCCATTATAATTTTTTGGATTATGACTGCCTGTGACCTCTATGCCTCCATCGACGTCTAGATAGGACGATGCGAAATACAGCTCCTCGCTGCCGGTCATTCCAATATCAATAACATCAGCTCCGGTATCTGTGATCCCATCAGCAAGTGCAGCTTTTAGCGACTCGGTACTAAGTCGTATATCACCACCCAATACTATTTTTTTTGCTTTCAAATATTGAGAAAATGCTACTCCGATTCTATACGCGACCTCTTCATCGAGCTCGGATCCTAACTCTCCCCTTACGTCGTATGACTTAAAGCATGTAATTTTATTCATTGATTCATCTTTAGAGTTTTATTAAGTCGTTAGTGCACACTGTATTGGTCTTATTAGAATGGTACATCCTCATTCTCGGGCCAGGGCATTTCCGCCTCGAAAGTTGGTTGCTCAGTAGCTGAGTCTGAGTCACTTGTGACTGTCCAAGCATCTAAACTATTGAAATACTTTATTTCGCCACTTGGACTTTTCCATTCGCGACCTCGAACGTTAAATTCTACGGTGACGTTGTCACCTAATTTATATGGATCTATATTCTGACATCTGTCGCCTGTAAGTTGAAATAGTACCATTTGTGGATAGCTGGGATTGTCAGCGGTTTCAACAACGAATTCACGTTTCTGAAATCTTTCGGTTATTTGTTTCGTCTCGAAAATAGCGTGTAGTTTGCCGGTAATTTGCATAGATGGTCCGTGAGTAAAAGTTAATATCTAGAAACCTTAATGGTGATTTAAGTAGGTGGGAAATTCAAGCAGGAACAGAAGATTATTTTCTAATCAATTGAGTTAGCGCGTCCTCGGTTGCGGATTGGCGATTAGTATCTACCGGGCTCACAGCCAGAATGATCTCTTTGGCACCAGATTGGAAGAATTTTTCCATTTGAGAGCGACAGTCATCCGGACTTCCGAAAAGACAAACCTGCTCAACCAGTTCTGTTGGGACTGCTTCAGCTGCCTTATGCCGGTCCTTACTGGTTGTCCAAATACTTTTTAATTGGTTGATAGCAGATTTATAACCAGCGCGACGCCATTGTCTTCGGTAGTTAGGAAGCTGCGCGAAGAAAGCTAGATTATATTTTGCCGCTGATAATGCCGCCGTTTTATTATCACTAACAAACGTTGGAATACTTAGTACGCAGTTAAAGTTTTCATTTGCTCCGGTAAAAGCATTGAGCGCGTAATCAAATAAAATAGGCAAGTGTTCTTGAGGTGTGAGGTATGGCATCAGACCGTCCCCTAGCTTCCCTGCCAGGATAGCACTTTCCCGCGTATTTCCAGCGAGATACAAGGGGATATTGAACGAACTCCGTTTTGGTTTAATAAACCCTTCTCCTACATCACCTTGAAGTGCTAGTTTTACAAAAGCAGCATGCTCTTCCAGTTTTTTTCGACCATTTTCGGCGCTAATGTTGATCTTTCCTAGCAAGCCTTTATGACTAATACCTAGACCGAGAGAGAAGCGGCCACCACTGATTTCAGCGATTATTTTGGACGTTGCTGCAGTGAGAAAAGGATGCCTGTAATGAATATTTGCTATATTAGTACCCAGATCGATTGCATTCGTTTTTTCAGCTATAGCCTGGACACATGCAAGGGCGTCCATACGCCCTTCGTTCACATATACCGAGTCATAGCCTAACTTCTCCGCAAGAATAGCCATTTCTACTATTTCGGATATGGAGTTGTCGGTTACCGTAGATAATACAATTCCAAGGGAATAACTGTGCTTATTCATACACGTCGGAGATCAGCGGTTAGAGACGAATATTTTTTCTGGATTAAGAATGTTATTAGGGTCAAGAGAATTTTTTAATAGCCGCATGATTTGCACCTCTTCTTTGGTCCGACTTAGGTTCAGATAATCGAGTTTTTCAGTTCCGATACCATGTTCAGCTGAAATTGCCCCTTTGATTGGTTGAAGTGGTTCATAAACGCATTCATTCACTGCTTTATGTGATTCAGAGCTATCATCTCCTACCGCAATTGCGAAATGGATATTTCCATCGGCAATGTGTCCAAGTGTTTGACAATGTGAGTCTGGCCATTTATCCAGTAATCGACGTTTGACTTCACTAACATAATCATCCATATAACGTATGGCGAGACTAACATCGTAAAGAAATGCATGCCCATGACGGAAGAAATGTTCAACAGAATCTCTTATTTTCCACATGGCCATACGATCCGATTCGGACTGGGCTACCGCAGCATCTGCAACTAGTCCTTTTTCGAGCGCCTCACCCAAAATGTCGTTAAACTTATTTTCGCTATGATTCGCTCCGGCCCCCATTGATTCTATTAGTACGTACAGTGGGTAGTCGGCCGGAACCGGCCTTATGTTATCAGCTGGTGCTGTCGTGACTACCTCATAGTAGTCATGCCACATAACTTCAAAAGCGGAGAGCTCTCCACCCAATCTTTGGTCTACAAATCGGAGGAATTTGGTGACTTGCTGAAAATTATCGAACGCTGCAAATGCAGTAGGCTGTATTTGAGGAATCTCTCTTAGACGCAAAACTATCCGTGTAATGACTCCAAGAGTACCTTCGGTACCAATAAATAATTGCTTTAAGTCATATCCTGAGTTGTTTTTAATCATCACGTTGAGTGAAGACATTACGGTGCCGTCTGCAAGTACGGCTTCTATACCAAGAACATTTTCTCGCGCCATCCCAAAACGAATTACGCGATTACCCCCTGCATTCGTGGAAACATTGCCCCCAATTTGGCAAGACCCTCTGGCACCTAAGTCTAGTGGAAACATCAGGTCAGATAATTCTGCAGTTTCTTGTATTAGCTGGAGAGGAACACCCGCTTGAACGGTCATAGTTCTTCCTATCGGATCAACTTCTTCAATTTGATTCATTCGCTCAAGCGAGAGAACGACATCAGTAGGTTCTGAATTACACCCTTGGACTAGACCTGTTAATCCCCCGTGAGGCACTACTGTTTGATTATTGTCATTACATAGTTTGAGAATTTGAGAGACTTGTTCACAAGTTGTGGGGCGCACTATGCACAGTGCTGTTATGGGTTTTGGATACCACATATGGATCATCCGTTCAGATACATTCTGACCAGTTAGTAGCCCATTTTCGTCGACAATTTCCCGAAGTTGCGAGACGATATCATTCATATTCTTTCCCCTGATCAACAAATCGATGCCAAAAGTTATTATAAGGGAGTTATTTAATATTAATAGACATACACGTTTGATTCGTGTTCATCGAATATGTATCAGGTATTTAGTAACTATTTAAAGTTTGATAGTTGGATCAAACCCAACAAGAGCATCATCTTTGTTACCTAGACATTCGCAGATAGAAATTGTTAGAAAATGTGCATCTGGCGCGGACATAATTATCCTGATGTGCTGGGAGGACATTTTCGATAACTTGGCATAGACATCCACCGTCGCTATCCTTACAGACGTCAGGACTGTTTCGCTCAAAAGACTCGGATTGAACATAACCAGGCCAGCGATTGTTCTCCAGATGTCGGGTCCCCCAAGTAGGATCTCAGCGCATTCATAGGGGAGAATCAATACCTCAAGGCCTTCGCTTGGGATACCATTAAAAATTTCTCTATAATCCTGTCCAGATGGGTCGCTGACGATAAGGTACTGATCAGCCATCACTTGACAAATATAACCACCATTTTTAGCAAAGCTACACCCGAACAGCGTATTAGGGATCACGCTATATTCTTCTAGCCAACGTTTAGCGTCTTTCCCTACCACTAGGATCTTGGAGATAGCACTCAAATCCATCACAAAAGATGTGCTTGCATCCATAGTGAATTTTTCATCGCTAGCAATGGTCATCCCGAAGGTTTCTTTTTTTGTGAATTTAGAGTCGCTGTAAAGCGGTAGTAGCGGACTTTCTTTCATGAGGAAGATTCTAAAGTTGTCTCGTCTTGACGCAAATTTTTTGGATCATAAAAAGGGAGAGTTGCAACCTGAGCAGGAATCATTTCCCCACTCGTAGTTTTAATCATTATTATGTCATCAGCAGGCAACGAGTCAGCGTCTAGCATTGCCAGTCCGACAGTTGCTTTGCAGTAAGGGCTATAACTCACGCTGGTTATACGACCAGCGATATCGTTTTCGTGAATAATTAAATTACACTCCTCTATTTCGACACGATCATGTGCTTGGCATCGGAATGCGACCATTTTTCGTGCCACAGAGACTTTAAGTTCTTTAAGGCTATGTCGTCCCAGAAATCTTTCCTTACTTAACTTAACACCCCAACCTAAATTAACCTCATAGGGCGTAGTCATTCCGTCGGTATCTTGACCAAAGATCAAGTGACCTTTCTCTAGGCGGAGAAGCCGCTGTGCCTCGACTCCGAAAGGCCGAATATTGAACTCTTTCCCCGCTCTATAAAGTGCTTCCCACAGATTTTTCAGGGAGTTAGCGGGCGCGTGTATTTCGTAACCTAGTTCACCAACAAAACCTACCCGCATGACACGTGATTGAATTCCGTTGACCGTCATGTCGCGAACCCCTAAGTAGGGGAATGTCTTGGAGTCTAAAGGTTGGTCTGCCAGTTTTTCTAGTACTTTATTTGATAATGGTCCTGCTAAGTTGATGGCACCTACTTGGCGAGTCCGATCAATGATCGTTACATTCAGATCCAGTTGCGCAGCAAAAAGTCTAAGTTGTTTTACTACAGCATGAGCGTGTGAACTCGTGGCTGTAATATAGAAATGACCTTCCGAAAGATATGCGGCGACACCATCATCAACCAACACACCGCTGGAATCGGTCATGAATATGTATCGTGTCATGCCTTTGGTGAGCTTTTCGAAGGAGCAGGTATAGGCATACTCGAGTAGTTTGACACTGTCGGATCCAAATAGTTCTATCTTGCCTAATGTGGAAACATCAATTATACCGACTGCATGTCTGACGGTTGCGTACTCTCTTTCCACCCGCTGGTTAAAATCTCCAGTACCATAAGTCATTGATCGGAGCCAGAGACCGGCCTCTTCAAAATGACCGTTCGCTTTTATATGACAGTCGTGCAGAGGACTGCGCCAATAGCGGCGAAGACGTCTTCCTGCGAGTGCCCCAATTGCTACAGGATAAGTGAAAGGCCTAGGTGTGGTTGTCCCTATTACCCCAACAGGTTTTTTGTTCAACTCCGCAAGAATTCGAACCCCGTTCATATTCGAAACTTTTCCTTGACTCGGTCCCATTCCAATAGTCGTGTAACGTTTCATTAGCTCGACTGATTTAAATCCTTCTCTCCAAGCCACATTAAGGTCGGTTATTTGTATATCTTCATCGAAATCGACAAATTCTTTTCCTTTGTCATGCGTTTGAATAGGGTATGGGTGGGAGTAGGCTCGATTTTCTCTTTCAGGCCGACTTATTTCTTCGCTCGGCTTATTTAAAAACATGAGAGCTTCAGCTGCCGCGCCTCTACCATCCTGAATTTTTTGATTCAGTTCATGAATACCATTCAGCTGCCCAGCAGCGAATAGTCCGACAGGCATTTTTGCGGGAATTATCTGCTTTAATTCATCTGAGTAATCTAGTGTCGCTCCCGCTTGTACAAGTAAGTTAGACGCAGGAGCCCAGCCGGCAGCCATTAGAAGGCCGTCACATTTCATTGTTCTCGCGACGCCATCTTTAGTCAATATTTTAAAGTGGGATAACTCATTTTTTTCGCTGACTGCTTCGATAATTTTTTTAGCATAGATCACTTCTATCCCATGCTTTTCGGCAGCTTCCTTTTCGTCGGATATCGCCTCGATGTCGAGATCAACAATCGCAACTATGTTCGCTCCCGCTAGTTTAAGATTGATAGCACGTTCATACGATCCGGAATTAGCACCTAGTACTATTCCCACATCAAATCCGACAACAGAATATCTATGTAATAATCGCTCTGCCGCGCTTAAAAGCATCACTCCTGGCAGATCGTTATTTCGGAAAACAATCGGTTGTTCATACGCTCCAGACGCAAATATAATACTTTTCGCATGTACCTCCGCAATACCATCGGGGCCGACAAGAGGTATTGTTTTCTTATAATAAAAGCCCGCAGCAAAATGTTCAGTGAGACATTTTATTGACTTCGAATTCTGGATGGTAGCTAAGGCATTCTTGTGAAACGCACTACCTGACTCTGAATAAGGGTGCTGATAGCCTAATGTTCCTCCAAGAAATATATTTTCATCCACGAGTAACACCTGCAGTTCAGAGCGAGACAAAGTTTCTGCAGCCGCTAGTCCCGACGGTCCGCCACCTACTATGAGTACGTCACAAAAATGCTGCTTTCGATCTTGTCTCCACATTTTGTTTTTGGTATTTACTCGGCCTAGTCCGGTCATTCGACGTATCAACTTTTCCCAGATAGGAAATAGGAATCGAGGTCGATAGAAGGCTTTGTAATAGAAGCCTACTGGCAGCAGTGCTGAAAGAAACTTAAGGAATCGACCGGCATCATATTTAAGTCCACCGATAGTATTTACCGCATAATATTCATGTCCGTTCAAGGGAGCCTCAACATCGCCACGAATATTGACTTTATCTGATGTCTCTAGCAATACGTTAGCATCATGATTAGCGGCCGATAGAACGCCACGAGGTCGATGATATTTAAAACTTCTACCTAGTAATTTTTGATTACTCGCGAGTAAGGCACTAGAAATAGTGTCGCCAGCAAAACCGGAAAACTTCGTTCCTTCAAAAGAGAACTCGATCGATTGTTTTCGGTCAATCCATTCGTTTGGGTTGGTGGGTAGTCGCCTAGCCACTAAGTGTCTCCGCGCTGAATATTTCATCTGTTTCAGTGTTTCTTTCTACTATAAACCATAGTTGGCTGCTAGAATGAAACCAGTACTCGGTTGCTTTCCTAGGAGTACTTTCCCTATCGAAAACCCAGTTACCTGTTGATTGTACATTTCCCAAAACACTCGGCTCCGGCAGTGTATCGTCACCTATGGTAAACTCATCAATCGAGCGTCTTCCAATAACTGGGAAGTCAAAATAGTTCATGTGGGCTTCCTCTTTATTTTAGTGACCAACAGCCGCAGCACCCTTTTCTCCAACTAAGTCAAAATCTCCGAATCTAGATAAATTAAAAGACTGGATTAGGGGATCATTAATGCCGTTAGCGATGGTGCTGGCCATTGTCTTACCGCTGATGGGGGTCGCCTTAAAGCCCCAGGTTCCCCAGCCGGCATCGATATAAAATCCCTTCACTGGACTGGTGCCCATTATAGGGGCAAAGTCGGGCGTCATATCAGCCATACCTCCCCATTGCCGATTAATTTTAACCCCGCTAAGGAACGGGAATAAATCTAGGATTTGATCACAAAGACTAGTTACAAACCCTAAGGTAGAACGACGCGAATGCAGTTCCATGGGATCCAGCGTCGCACCCATAACTAGTTCGCCTCTAGAGCTTTGACTGATGTAGAGATGGAGACTTCCCGACACGATAATTGTATCTAGCCACGGCTTAATCGGTTCAGTAACGCACGCTTGTAGCGGAAAAATTTCAATTGGGCTCTTGATATTGAGCATTCCTGTCACAGTTGGGGTGTGTCCGGCAACCGCAGAAAGTACATTACGCGTTTTGATGATACCTTTGTTTGTAATTACTGCAGACACACCTTCTGAATCTTTTTCTAAACCAATTACCGGCGTGTGTTGATGAATTTCTATGCCGCGAGCAGAGGCACTTTTCGCATATCCCCAAGCCACTGCATCATGTCGCGCCACCGCACCTGGCGCGTGGAAAAGCGCACCTTCTATTGCATGCGATCCTCCACAATCTATCCGTAGCTCCGGACACCCACGAGATATTTCGTCAGTTCCGACTACCTCGCTCTTAATGCCGAGATGTTTATTTACCTCGGCACGCCATCGAGCAGTCCGTAGGGTCGCAGAGCTATGCGCCAGCGTATAATGTCCGCGCTCCGAGTAAAAAATATTTGTTTCCAGATCTAATGAGAGTTCTTTGAAAAGTTGAATACTGGCGTCATAGAATCTGACTCCCTCAGGAGTCAGATAATTAGATCGAATGATTGTCGTGTTACGCCCGGTGTTACCGCCACCCAGATAACTAGCATCGAGAACAGCTACGTTGGTTATACCATGATCCTGAGCAAGGTAATGCGCACATGCTAATCCGTGCCCACCCGCACCGATGATTACAACGTCGTATGTGTCCTTCAGCGTAGATGGAGTGTTAAACCAACACGGTTCCGCATAATTTTCAATAAATGCGTGCTTTAGGAGCCTTATTGACATGATATTTTACTAACATCCTTTAAACTGAGCCGCTAGTCTCTCGGCCTCGAAAATGTATTCAATAAAGACCTTACAGGAGCTTATTTATATCGATCATTTTTGTGATTTTTTCAACTGGATTCTCATTGTCTTACAGATCGCATTTAGGGTAGGCAATCGAGATACATGTCTTGATCCCAGTCTGTGACTGTCGCCATGAATTTCTCCCACTCATCGTTTTTATACCAATGATAGATTTTATACATATCTCCCGGCATCGCAGACTTCACCACGTCATCTTCCGCTAGTCGATTCAAAGCTTCGCCTAACGACATTGGAAGTTTTTTAACCTGCTTTCCAGCTTCCATAGCCTGATAAATATTACGGTTTTCAGGCTCCCCCGGATCAATATCGTTTGAAATACCGTCATCAAACACCTTAAGTAATGCAGAACCCATAAGGTATGGATTGACCATGCTGTCTACAGCTCGGTACTCAAATCTTCCTGGGGCCGATATACGCAAACCGGTAGTCCTGTTTTGAAAGCCCCAGTCTGCGAAAACTGGCGCCCAGAATCCTGTATCCCATAAGCGTCGGTAGGAGTTTACTGTAGAGCAACCTATCGCCGTCAGGGCACCTAAATGATTGACTATACCTCCTACGCATTGCAATCCAATTTTCCCCGGTAATTGTACATCGTCAGTATCGGGCATAAAGGTATTTTCACCACCTGAGCGATAGGTATATACATCGGCCATTCCCGGTAACGGATCATTGTGGAGATGGTTAAGACGATCTTCGCCGCCTTTCCAAAGCGAGACATTAGTATGACATCCCGATGCAGATACACCCATGAATGGTTTGGACATAAAGCAAGCGATTAGGTTATTTTCTCGCGCTACTTGGGCGCAGATCTGACGATAGGTGGACAGTCTATCTGCGTTTCTTACAACATCATCAAACATCCAGTTTAGTTCGAGCTGACCTGGCGCGTCTTCGTGATCTCCCTGTATCATATCAAGCCCCATCGCTTGAGCATATTCGATAACTTTCATAAAAACCGGACGAAGACTCTCAAACTGATCAATATGGTAGCAATAAGGTTCGCTAAACCCTCCGTCAGGTTTTCCATCTGCTCCTTTTTTCAACCACATCATTTCGGGCTCTGTACCTACGCGAAACTCGAGTCCAT
>CAJWTO010000022.1 GCA_913047675.1 uncultured Pseudomonadota bacterium
ACAAGCTCCGATGAGAATTTAGCTAAGCACAAAAAATTATTGGTTGAATTCATTAAAAATAACAGCATTTCAGTAACCGGAACGTCCAAATATGCTTTTTACAATCCACCATGGACATTGCCGGTAATGCGACGAAATGAAGTTATGTTTGAAGTTCAGTAGAACCCGAGTTCCATTATATAGATACTTATTCCGCTTAGTTACCAGCTTATTGGTGCAATCGCGATTTTCTTCTCCATTTTGATTCTAGCCAATAATAAATTGATTCTTTTACCAGTTTATGTCAGTTTCCTTAGTAGGAGGAATACGTCATTGTTAACAGAAAAACCATTCTCGTAAAGTAATATGTCACTTCAGTACTTCAAATCTGATGCCGCATTGGAAGACGTCCTCCGCGCTATCAAAGAAGATGGAGGTGCCATACTCGTCGATGCCGCACCAGAAAATAATCTAGATAATTTTGTTTCAGAGCTCGAGCCGTATCTAGCCACTACTCCGTATGGTAGAGATGATTTTACGGGTCATAAAACTAGACGGACAGGAGCCCTGATCGCACGTATGCCCAGTAGCCATAATTTCGTGATGGACGACCGAGTCCTCAGCCTCGCAAAAGCGTTTCTTAGTCCTTACACTGAAAAAATTACTCTGCATCTATCCCAGGCGACTACTATTTATCCCGATGAAGAGGCGCAATTAATCCATCGTGATCGATTTGCTTGGGGTACTCATATCCCGAAAGTAATCGAGCCTCAATTTAACACGCTATGGGCTATCACAGACTTTACTGCTGAAAATGGCGCCACGAGAATAGTACCAGGATCCCAAAATTGGTCATGGGATGAGGAAGCTAAATCGGATCAAATCGTCCAGGCCGAAATGTCGCGAGGTTCTGTCCTACTTTATACTGGAACAGTTCTGCATGGCGGGGGCCAAAACAGATCGAAAAATCCCCGGGTAGGTCTGAACCTTACATACTGCCTCGCATGGCTACGCCAACAAGAAAACCAGTACCTATCCTGCCCGCCTCACATAGCAAAAAGCTTAGATGAGGAATTGCAAGAGCTAATTGGTTACACCCAAGGAACTTACGGTTTAGGTTACTTTTCTGACCCTGAAAAACCCGCTGAAAAATTTGATCTCATGGTCCCAGAACTGGCGCTAGGTCGTGGACCAAGACAGCGAGCAGAATTTAATACCGATCAATTATCTAAAGTAGAAAACACCTAATCTATTTCGATCCTACGTGAAACGGAACCCCTCATACCCTTGCTGCGCAATATCGTTGCATAGTTTTCTGTAGGTGCCGAATCCTCCAGCGTAAGGAAGAAACACTTTTGGTTTGCCAGGAATATTCGAGCCCATATACCACGAATCGGTAGAAGGGAATAGCGTTTTTTCTGATAACTCTTTGACGTGTGCAGACCACTGCTCTTCAGCCCGAGATTCAACATCAATAGAGACTAGTCGATTGGCTCGCATATACGTTATACAGTCGCAGATCCAATCAACATGCTGCTCAATAGAAGTCGGCATATTACCTAGGACGGATGGACTACCAGGCCCAGTGACCATAAACATGTTCGGAAATCCGAGTACCCCTACTCCCAAATAAGTACGTGGTCCAGCCTTCCATTTGTCTTTCAGAAGTACTCCATCTTTACCTCGAATACCTATTCGAGTTAACGGGCCCGTCAGGGCGTCAAAGCCAGTAGCAAACACTAAACTATCAAACTCGTGTAACTTATCTGATGTCTTAATGCCAACCGGTTCTATGGACTCTATAGGCGTCTCTTTCAGGTCGATCAAGCTAACGTTTTCGCGGTTAAAAGTCTCAAAATATCCAATATCTAAAGGTAAGCGTTTTGTCCCAATAGCATGATCTTTCGGTACTAACTTTTCAGCTAAGAGCGGGTTTTTAACCGTCTCGCGTATTTTCTTTTTGACAAAGCTTGATGCGAGCTTGTTCGCCTTTTCGTTGAAAACTAGATCGGGGTAACTACCAAACATCCACTGGAACCCCCCTTTTTTCCAATCAGCCTCAAACTGACTTTCTAGTTGCTCATTAGGAAGCGCTAGAGCCTCTCCCTCTCTGAAATCATAATTTTGTCCGATCGTCGACCAGCGACAGAATTCTCTTATTGCCTTTATTTCTTTTTTAATAGACCTAGCCTGGTCATCGGAGAGGTCATAGTTACGAGCCGGCACGCTATAGTTTGCTGTCCTCTGAAATACGGTCAAGTGAGCGGCTTCTTTCGCTATGACAGGAATAGCCTGAATACCAGATGATCCAGTCCCAATAACACCTACTTTTTGACCTTTAAAATTCACTTTTTCGTGAGGCCATCGACCTGTATGGTACGAATTTCCTTTAAAGGTATCTCGACCAGTAATTTGTGGTAGTTGGGCTGCCGACAAACAGCCCACCGCTGTTATCAAGTACCTAGATCGCGACAACTCGCCACTATCAGTTTCTACTATCCACAAGTTATCTGTCTCGTCATACTCAGCTTTTTGTACACGGGTATTAAATTGAAAGCACGATCTAAGACCAAAGCGCTCAGCTACATGCCGAAGATATCTCAATATTTCCGGTTGTCGGGGGAAGCGCGAACTCCAAGTCCAATCTTGCTCGAGCTCGTCAGAAAAGCTAAAAGAATAAACCCAAGATTCGGAGTCGGAGCCTGCGCCAGGATAACGATTCCAATACCAAGTACCTCCAACGTCATCGCCCTGCTCAAAGGCCCAAAACCGAAGTCCCATTTCGCGCAATTTGAAGACTGCATAAAGCCCAGCAAAGCCGGCGCCTATTACAATCGCATCTAGAGTATCTTCGCTCGTAATTACTTTTTGCTTTATTTTTGTCATTAGCTCACCAAATACTTCATGATTATATGGTTCCTCACTTCTAAACCGCCTCTGCCGCTTTAAACGCGTTACGAGATTCAAGACGATCAGCATAGGCTATCAAATTCGGACGTTCGCTGAAGTCGGCACCGAGACGACGAGACATGATAACCGCATGGCCAGTAATTGTGTCAGCGACGGTAAAACTCCCCGCTATATATTCTCTATCATCCATATGTCCCTCAACGGCACTCAGCGTTCTATTTAAGAGTTTTAACGATCGCTCAGCAATTTCTTCGTTTCGTCTTTCCGGAGGGAGAAGAATTGTCTCTACTACATAGTTATTTATCGGAGGCATAATCATCCCCTCAGCATAATTAAGCCATTGTAAATAAGTAGCGAAATTATCCGCATCCGAATTAGGTGTAAGCTCAGGAGCATATTTTGCTCCCAGATACTGAGCAATCGCGGTACTTTCAGTAATAACAACGTTACCATCAACTACCGTTGGCACACGTCCATTCGGGTTCACTTTAGTGTACTCTGGGCTACGCATCTCTTTTTGGCCGAGCGAGAACCTAACTAACTCGTAATCCATCCCAATCTCTTCTAATAACCAAACTGTTCGAACTGCGCGCGACTGTGGTGCAAAATATACTTTCATAACTCGTCCCTTCTGTATTTAAACCTATTTCAACTAAACCGAATATGACAAATAATAACTATAAAAGCATTTATTGGATAGGTTCAGACGACCAAAAATTCTCTTTTGAGGTGTTTTCATGTCTGATAACATATTTGATGATTTTTTATTGCATTAGGTTCACCGCATGGCTATCTATCGTCACGAAAATACCTCGATTTACTACGAAGACTCGGGTGAAGACCTACCCGCACTTCTTCTTATTGCTCCTGGCGGCATGAAGTCTGCGTTAAGTTTTTGGAAAGGTACGCCCTGGGACCCTCGTGAGCAGCTCAAGGGTCGTTATCGAATAATAGCAATGGACCAGCGCAACGCCGGTTCCTCGACTGCGGAGATTTCTGAAAAAGATAGTTGGCATACTTACACCGCGGATCAACTTGGCTTGATGGATTATTTGAGTATTCCTCGCTTCCATGTTGCGGGAATGTGTATAGGTGGCCCATATTGTTTAGGCCTCATCGAGGCTGCGTCAGATAGAGTAATATCCGGTACATTGTTTCAATCTATAGGACTAGACAAAAATCGGGATGCATTTTACGCCATGTTTGACGACTGGGCGCACGAACTCAAGTCAAAGATGCCTGAAGTAAGTAGCACGGCTTGGGCGGGCTTTCGCGAAAACATGTATGGCGGAAACAAAGTTCTTTTTAACGTAGACGAGCTCTTTATAAGTGCATGCACAACCCCTCTCCTGGTCTTAATGGGAGACGACCTGTATCACCCACGCTCCACCTCACTAATGCTTTCCAAAACCGCCCAAAACGTCGAGCTAATCGAATCTTGGAAAGAAGGAAAATCTCGAGACGACGCAATGATACAGTGTCTGCAATTTCTTCAACGCAACGATTAACTAAAGTGACCCTTGGTACAGGGTCACACCATTGCCAAAATAAATTTATTTATCCCAATAATCGGTGACCTTAGAAATCTTGCCGCCCTTATGCTCCATTATCGATGCGCCTCTTACGCTCCACGCTTCGTCACCAGAGCCACCACTGATGATCCATTCTGCAGCCGCTCCTTTCTTACCAATAGTGACGCTCTCTACCGCTAATCGAGCACCGGCAAAGTCCGTATAAAACTGTTGTACAAATGCCTTCACCGCATCAGTACCCGTAGCTAACTGTGCTTTCGGCACATCTTCATAGACAATGTCCGCCGAAAAGTAACTCATCACTTTTTCTATATCGGCTGTATCCCAACCGCTAAAATAGTCACGAACCATCTGATCGCTTAGCTTAGCATGCCCATGGTGAGCGGCCGATAAAGTTGTGGAAAATAAAACTAAAAATAACGCCAAAAATATGTAACTTTTTTTCATTGAAGCTTTCCCCGAAGTTAAAAGAATTTACGCATTCCGATCTCTTACGTTAGTCAAGTTAAAGTACTAACAACTGAGATACAACACTTATAGTTATACATCCAATAGACTATTTGTATTGATACTATTTTTTATGACCCTATGAAAGCCTATAACTCTGCCAAAAAACTATAACGAGAAATAACTTTTGTCTTATAATTTGAAATAATGAGCACCTCACTTTCTCAATCAAGGATCGCTTCGATGCCGGAAAAGTTGTTATGACGCACTTACTAGAACTTGATAACTACGACTCAATACAAAGTGAGTTTTCTAGCAAGCTGCTATGGGATTTATTTGACGGCAACAAAGATTATATGAATTTAGCCCACGAGTGTTTGGATAGGCACTCTGGGAAAGGTCGGGCGATCAGTGTAAAGCACGATAGTGGCGATATCGAGCACCTTGACTACGATGAACTTATTACAAGCACGAGCCAATTTGCATATCAATTAGAAAAATCTGGCATCAAACATGGAGAACGGGTTGCCATAATCCTGGAACCAGGGAAGGCGTTTTATACTTCGCTTTTCGGCGCAATTAAGCGGGGAGCAATCGCGGTTCCAATGTTTACACTCTTTGGTCCAGACGCCCTCGCCTTAAGAATTAGAGATTGTACGCCCTCGCTGATTGTGGCCGATAAAAATCTTGACTCGATTAAAGAACAGTTTTCTAACATTCCCGTACTTCGTGCGGATAGATTTTTTCTAGAATCTTTGCAAACTTATCCCGAAAAATACTTGCCCGATACTAAAGCTAGTGACTTGTCCGTATTCCAATATACCTCTGGGACTACCAGAGAACTTCCAGAGGCAGTCAGGCATACGCAACGTTCAGTTGTGACACTTATGATAGCCGCTCTATACGGGATAGGGCTGAAGCCAGAGGACACGTATTTCTGCCCTTCTTCTCCAGCGTGGGGGCACGGCTTATGGCACGGAACAATCGCCCCGCTCGCATTAGGCGTTCATATTGTATCGTACGCGGGCCAATTTGATCCTAAAATGATCTATGCAGCCCTTGAGCAATTGAAAGTAAACAACTTTGCTGCTGCTGCGACCGTTTACCGAATGTTACGCAATTCCGGCTATCGAGATGATTACACGATTAATCTTAGCAAGTGTTCTTTCACTGGAGAACCACTTGATATTAATACCTTCGATTGGATAAAACATTCCTTCGGCTCAGCACCTGCCAGCATGTATGGTACAACCGAGGTAGGCGTCATAATGGTCGATTACCCAGGTATCAAAGGGCATAAAGTCAAACCGGGTGCTTTAGGTAAACCTGCGCCGGGCAACGAGGTGGCTATATTAAATAGTAAGAATTCTTTGGCCAACATAGATGAAGTTGGAGAAATATCTGTAAAACGGAAGAATGCGTGGTTCCGAGTGAAAGATTTTGGGTATAAAGATGACGAGGGCTATTTTTTCCATGCAGGACGCTCGGATGACGTCATAATATCTGCGGGTTGGACGATGAGTGCGGTGGAAATTGAAAATACATTGCTCACGCACCCCTCAGTAGCAGAGGCTGCAGTCATTGGTGTTGCGGATAGCTTACGAGGCCAGGTGGCGAGAGCGTATGTCGTTTTGAATACTGACGCATTGGCGCAAACAGATGTAATCAAGGCGTACATGAAAGAAAAATTATCTAAACACGAATACCCGAGAGAAATAAATTTTGTCAAAACACTTCCGAAGACTCCTGCGGGGAAGGTCAATAGAAAAGCCTTGCGAGATAAAGCTAAGTCGACAAACAGCAGCTGAAGAATATTACTACTATCAAATTTTTTATCCAAAGATATAGGCAACGTAAATTATGAGCGAACAATTCACACGAGAATTTTTAGGGATTACCGAGTCCGCGTTAGACGATCTTCGAAAAAGAATAGGCGTAAAAATAGAAAGGACTTTGGAGCCATGGTGCTATGAGGCTACTAGAGATAATATTAGGCACTATGCACACGGAATTGGGGACGACAACCCTTTGTGGTGTGATCCTGATTACGCTCAAACAACAGTTTATGGAGATATTGTAGCTCCCCCATCTTTCGTATTCGCTTGTAGTAGGATTATTAGTGGCTATGTCGGGGGCTTGCCTGGTATTCATGCAATGTGGGCTGGGGCCGACTTCAATTGGCTAAAACCAATAATGAGAAATACGGAAATTTCCACCGAAGCCTATCTGAAAGACCTTGTGGAGCATGAGACTACTTTTGCGGGGAGATCAATTCAGCAGATCTATCATGTCGATTTCTTTGATCAAACAGGCGATAAACTAGCCGATGGAGACTCTTGGTGTTTTAGAACTGACCGGGATTTAGCGAGAGAAACAGGCACTAAATACGACAAGCTTAAAGGACGAAAAGTTCGAAAGTACTCCGAAGAAGAACTGGAACGCCACGCAAGCCTGTACGAGGCTGAACGCATACGGGGTTCTAAACCAAGATATTTTGAGGACGTTAAAATCGGAGAAAAACTTCCAGTCTTAGCTAAAGGTCCTATGACTGTTACAGGATTTATATGTTACGCCCAAGGCTGGGGTGGGCTTTATATTCGTGCGAACAAATTAGCTTGGCAAATGCAAACGCGTCATCCTGCGACAGGAATCAAGAATAAATTTGGAATACCAGATTGCCCTGAAAGAGTTCACTGGGAAGAGGAATTCGCAAAAAAAGTTGGAGCACCTGGTGCCTATGACTATGGCCCCGAAAGATGCTCTTGGTTATCGCACGCGATCACGAATTGGATAGGAGACAACGCGACCCTTACCCACCTTTACTCCGAAATAAGACGCCATAACCCCGAAGGTGATTTACTCACAATTGAGGGTAAAGTTGTTCACAAACGGGAAGAGAAAGGACAATTCCTAATCGACTTCGAACTAGAAGCCAAAAATCAGGACGGCGAACTATCAGCTTCCGGAAAAGCAACTGCATCTATGCCCTCAAGGTAGTAGTCAGTCTGAACTACTTTCAATCGGCAAAGACATATCTCCAGCCCATTCATTCATAGATCCGTCGTAAACGGATACCCTATCGTACCCCAGTCGCGCGAGCAGAAGAGCTGTGCTACAAGCGGCTATCCCACCTCCACAATAGCAGATCACTTCTTCTGCTGCAGAGGCGCCGGCTTGTTCGAATACAGATCTCGCATTTTCATCATCAAGATACAATTGCGAGTCTAGATCAACTGTTTCGTTGAACGGGACACTTACGCTAGATGGGATCCTTCCCAAGCGCTTATATCTTTGCGGTGGTTTTCCCTCGAACTCGTCCGAAAGTAACGCATTAATGAGGCAGGAGCTTCCCTCTTGAATAGCGCCCAAAACTTGATCACGGTCGGCTATCAAATTTGATTGGAATTTAGCGATGAAATTAGCGGGAATGTGCCTAACAATTTCCCTGTCAGTCGGTCGACCCTCTTGGACCCATTTCGTATAACCTCCATCAAGGACAACCGCGTTATTGAATCCAAAAACACGTAGCATCCACCAAAGACGAGCCGCCCACATATTCATAGAGCGATCATAAATGACTACTGCGCTATCGGCGCCGATACCATTTTGCGACATAACCTCTGAAAAACGTGTTGCCGAAGGTAGCCCATACATAAACCGACCACCTTGAGGATCGGAGATCTCCTCTAAAATACCTATGTAAGTACTCCCCGGGATATGATCTTGGTCAAACGCCTCCCTACCGCTCTCTGTTTTAATTCCCTCAGTAGCAACCGACTCTTCAAAATAATTTGGAAGTAGTGACGTCGCCTCTACCACAACTAAACTCTCATCGTTTAGATGCTGCGCTAACCAATCAGTATCAACTAAGTGTTTATGATCTGATAAATCCATTTTGTTTTCTTCCTCAATAGAAATTTGTATGTAATTCACGAGCCTATTTAATATAAGCCTAATCTCAGGCCGCTTAATGACGCTCAACTGCAAAGGCTGATATTTCTATAAAAACTCCTAAGGTGAGCAAAGTCAACAAAAAACGTTGAAGCATCATATTTGCGCAGTCGGGTAAAATAGATAAACCTGAATGAACACGTAGATCATACCGAAAGGTAAGCACTGTGACGCAAAGAAAATCTCTCTGGCGTCCATGTACAATTAATGAAAAGATGAAACTCACACCAAGGACATGTATCTTTACGCCATCATGAAAATTAACTCACCCAATGCGACTCTGGTCGTTGCCGATTTCTATCATAGCTGGCTCACCGGGTTGGTCTTGAGCTTGATCACGCATAAAGGAAACGAAATTGCGGCAAAGTTTATATTTAAGCTTTTCAGGTATCAGCACCATAAGAATTTTCTGCCTGGCTTAGAAAAACTTAATCTCACCGACTTGCCAGATGCAGTCGCTGCAGCTCAATATCATTATTTTTCCAATCAACTCGGCGGAGTAAAAGTAGAATACCTCAAAGTCTCCGATAAAAAAGCATGGATAAGGTACCCTCCTCCACGCTGGATTTGGGCGGGGACTGCTATCTGTGCGATACCTGGCATAGTTAACGAACAAATGATGAGAGGATGGCATGCTCATAATGGCGTGTCTTTAGAAAATCCAAGACTCGGCTTTGTCTGCACTAAAACAACCGTTGGAGGTCAACCTGGCTTAGAGGGCTACTATTTAGAATATGATAAGATTTTGACCGAGGACGAGCGCCTGCGCTTCTCATCAGATGAATCATGCCCGTATATTGATCCACAAACATTACCGGTTCTTGATCAAGCATCGTGGCCAGAGATCAGACGGTCTAAGGCGTATAGGAATTATGCAATGGAATATATTCGAAATGCATTGCCTATATTCATAGAACTCTTGGGCGAAAAGGAGGCTTTGAGGCTCGGAGAATTATGTGCTCTACAAATCGGTATGCAATGTTACGACAATGTCGTAAGAGGCGCTGGTTTAGGAGGCGACGATGAAGAAAAGTTTATGCAATTGCTTGAGTTCTTTTTTTCTGGATCAGGCGATCAATGGAGTAGAAACAAAACAAGTATTTGCGTTCAAACACCGACAAGAATTTCAAAGAATCTTGACATGAGCCACACACTTAAAAGACTCCTAAACGCGTCTCTAGAAGGCCTTCTAGCAGCACATAACCGATTCTTGAAGCTAAAATTTAATAGCGATAATACTTTTAGTGTGGTGAAGCGCTAATGATGAAACCTGTAGGTATTGTTTTTCGCACAGCGAATGTTAATTTAGGATACTTGAAACTAGAAACGCACTTTGGGTAAGATAAATTACGCGAGAAAAATTGCAGAATAAAAAATATAATTACTAACAGGGAGATTAAATCGTGGATGAAGCACCTGCTAATTTCGAAGTGATCATAGTCGGTGCAGGATTTTCGGGATTACTGTGTACTAACTATCTTAAAAAAGCTGGGGTAAATAGTATAAGAGTTTTCGAAATGACCCCCTCCGTGGGCGGAGTCTGGGCCAATGGAGGAGTCGGCTCATATCCTGGCGCTGCATGCGATGTCCCTTCTTATGCATACTTGCCACTACTCGATCAAACGAGGTTCATTCCTACAAAAAAATATGTGAGCCAACCTGAAATATCTGCGTACGCCGAACTTCTGACAGATCACGTGGGTATAAGGGACAGTATTCGCTTTTCCCGCAAAGTAATCGAGGCCAAATATTTAGGTGGTGATAAAAAAATCTGGCAAATAACAACTGTGGACACTGAATCCGAAGAAGATGTTCAAGTCGTGACGTGTAAGCACTTTGTTAGTGCTAATGGACCACTTTCGAGTCCACGTTTGCCTGAATTTGGGGGCATGGAATCCTTTAATGGAGAGAGTTTCCACACCGCTCAGTGGGATAAAAGTGCAGACCTGTCAGGAAAACGAGTTGGTATTATTGGAACAGGAGCATCGGCTGCGCAAGTCATCACATCCATAGCTAATCAAGTGGAAAGTCTGCATGTCTTCCAGAGAACACCAACATGGGCTCTACCAAGAGAAGATGAACTGACTCCCGATGATGTTAGAAATGAATTCGAGTCAGGTGGTTACGGTGAGCTTCTCCGCAAGGCGATGGGTAAGGGCGAATATCCACCGGGAGAACAATTCATAGATTTCGACGTACTGCATGATGAAAAACAAAATGAGGCCGTGTGTAAAGAACTTGCTGAAGGCATTCGCTCCGACGTTAATGATCCTGACGTCGCTGAGTTACTTACGCCAGACTATCCTTTTTGGTGTAAACGAGTTCTCTTCATTGACGATTACTATACCTCGTTTAATAAGCCTAACGTGACTCTAGTGCACGATGATGGAGGTGTAGTTAGCGTCGATGAAACCGGTTTGAATATTGCACGAGGCGAGCACTTTGAGTTCGATGTCATTATTTATGCCACGGGGTTTGACAGCAATTTTATCCCGTTTCCTATTATTGGGCGCAACAATAGTACACTAGCGGCTAAATTTGGAGCCAACGAAAATAATCGGTTCCAAATGACTAAACCCAATTCTCTCTGGGGTATCCATGTTGATGAAATGCCCAACTTTTATATGATGGTAGGGCCGCAAAGTCTCAACCCTGTAACGAACGTTACGTTGTTATGCGAGCAGCAAGCAAAATATATTGCCGAATTAATCATTGGAATGCATGAAAATGGATATTCTTGTGTAGAACCCCGCAAAGACGCTGTTATGGAGTGGACTAATCTCTGTAATTCCTCATCTGAAGGAAAAGTTTGGCTACGCTGCAATAACTGGTATATGAAAACCACGAAAACAGATGCCGCCAAAGATCGGGAAAAAGGTGCAGGTATGTGGATGGATACTTACGAAGAGTATCTCAGCCATGTTCTTGACGGAAAAGCAGGAACACAGCGCGAGCTGCTAGAATTTTCGTGATGAATACTTGGCGATAAAGCCCAACAAATAAAAAGCTGCGATATTTTTCATAGATGATAGGCATAGTTTGTGTCTTTGAAGAACATGCGCGTGGAACAATGAGGACTTTAATTCGTCTTATCAGGTAGCTTTTGCGAACCAAAACTAAGCGTCATCAAGGCCATTAAAATAAAAAGCATACCAAACCACTCAATAACATTCGGTTTCTCCTGAAAGTATAACGCTGAGCTTATCATCGCGATGGGAGGGGCAGCTAAAGTCGCCAAGCCTGCGGTCCCAGCTTTTAAATTGCTCAGCGCATACATCCATAGCATTGAACCGAGTCCTGTCACTCCTATGGCAATAAAAATCAGGTTCCCCACGAATCGTGTTGACCAAATAATCGTCTCTTCTGGCACAAGAAACGACAAGCCAATAAGTGGGATACACCCCAAGGTCATCTGCCAAGCAGTCATGGACAATAAATCCATAGGCTCCCGTTCTTGGAGACGCTTCACCATTATCGCGCCGAGCGCCCATACTATCCCTGCTCCCACCGACAATGCGCTACTCAAATGGTTCCCATGAAATCCCCAAGGTTGCACTATCAATACCAAGCCGATCGCCGCAGCAACGATAGCTACCCATTGAAGTCTTTCGATAATCTCGCTAAGGAATATTCGTGCGAAAAGTATCGTAAAAAAAGGCATTGTATAAACCATGAATGCTACTCGCCCTGCGCTCCCCTCTGAAACAGCCCATGTCGACAAGCAAAACAGTAATGATGTGTGTACAAAACCTAATAAAAACAACTCTTTTAGTCGGGGCGGTATAAATGAACGTCCGGTAAGAGGTAACAATAAAAGTAGAAACATGGCACTAAGTGTGAGTCGTAAGGCAGTTAGCTTAAATGGTGGTGCGTCGATCAAACCAACTTTAAGAGAGGTCCAACCGTAGCCCCATAGGATAGACATTATTATTATCGCTAATATCGGTTTTTTAATTAATTCCAATTTCTCTCTCCGATCCGATAAAGCATGACCTAGACATAAATCTCTTACTTGAATTTATCGCATTCAATTCGTATGAATATTCTAATTGCAGTAAAAATCTGGCGAGAATTCTCGAATGTTAGATTATACAGAATTAAAAGAAGAAGGTGGGCTTGTCCTCTGGCCGCCTATGGAAGAACTACCATCCATAAATGTACTAGAAGGCGATCCAATCCGCTCGGTAAGATTCGATGTTGGAAATTTTTGTATGAGAACGATGATAGGCATTTGGGAATGCACACCAGGAAAATTTGAATACACTTATTCGGGCGACGAGATTTGTACGCTGTTACACGGGAGAATCCAGCTTATCTGCGAGGATGGTAAAGTACACGACTATGTGGCTGGGGATACCTTTTATACGCGCAAAGGTGAAGTCGCAACCTGGATCGTAATCAAAACAGTAAAAAAGATTTTTTCTATACACGATCCGGATTCCACAAAATTATCTAAGTAAGCTAGTTATCCCAGTATTGGTTAGCGTCGGTCATTAGAGTCTGCTCATTCTTCGTAACGGAATTTATACGGACTAAAAAACATTTTCGGACTCGAGCCCAAGTGATATCCGACCTAATTGCTCGGTGATCCTATCGGCGTGACCGTTTATATGAAGTGGAAACGCTTGGAAATCACGGTAGCGACGCTCAAAATCTGTACCTTCGCGAAGTCCATTGCCACCTGAAACTCGAAGAATCAGCTTCATAGCTTCCTCACAGAGCAGTACCGCCTGCATTCCAGAGGAAGTCTGCCGAAAGTAATCGCCTTCCACAGGAAAAATATTTTGAGTTATACGAGTATCGGTTTCTATCATAGCGGCGTATACAGTGTCTGTGGCTGCATTCAATAAAGCACGTGCTCGACCAAGATTAGTATGTATAGTAGGCTTATCGACCATCTTGGTCCCAAAGATTGCGATCCTCTCTTTGATACTGGCTGCAACCTCATTAAGAGAAACCTCAACTAATCCGGTCGCCATTGCTCCAAGCCAAACAACTGACAAACCAACCCAATCTTCACGATATCTATCATTAATCACGTGGTATTCAGGATCTCTAAGATTCTCGCGATGCCTTAGCGGCCACGGAACTACACGTTCTTCAGGAATCACGGTAGCATCGTAGTAAATATGATCAGTTGAGGAAGCCCTTACACTCATTGCCTCCCACGTCTGTTCCACTCTCACAGATGACTTACGCAAGTCTACCATTGAAAAACAAGGCGTCTGATCCGCAGACCAATCTTCATTAAAAACAACTCCCGCCCACTCAGAATAGCGAGAACCTGAGCCAAAAGCAGCCACCCCGTTTAACCTAATGCCTTCCTCAGTTTTAGAGCCAATAATTTTAGATGATGCACCTGCGGGGAAGCATACCCATTCTTGATTCGCAACAATCTGTGTAAGAAAATTTTTGTTTTTAGGTCCAAACAAACCTGCAAAATGATGAAAAGTACACAAATGATTCCACATAAACCAGGCAGTGGAAGTACATCTTGGCGCGATAGCTCTCAGCTCATTCGCTATACTAACCACTGATTCGCCTAACCCTCCTAGTTCCGCACTAGCAGAAATACGCATAATATCATTGTCTTTTAGTTCCCTAATCAGCGACTCATCAATCGACCGAGTCTGGTCTGCAATAGATGACTGAGAGGAAATTTTTTCTAGTAGCGGGGTAACAAAAACTGAGCCCTGAAACCCTCGACCCGAGTCAGTAAACAACTCGCTATCATCTAACATTTAATTACTCTCCCCAAGTAAAATATTTAAATAATCAACGAAGCCTGTCGATGAAATCTTTTTCAACTATAAATCAATCTAGCATAGTTTTGTTATTCCACCACGCCATATCTGAGTAAGCTCTGAGATCTAATTCGTGAGTCCAAGCCGAGCGATGTTGCTGGGCTAAATGGAAATACGTATCAGAAATTTTTTCTGGTAAAAGTAAACCATCGTGCTCCAAACCCTGGGTCTGTCTCAGTTTCTGGAATTCTTCAGGTCCTAACATCTTACCTAGAGTATCCGGAGCATCTACAGCCCCATCAATTAGAATATGCGCGACGTGAATCCCTTTTGACGAAAATTCTGCATTCAATGTTTGGCATAGCATTCTTCTACCACCCATAGCAGCAGCATGCGAATGTTGTCCACTATTACCTCGAACAGCCGCAGTAGCTGACGTCACCAACAGGGTACCCTTCCCCCTTGCTTCCATCAACGGGAATAAAGTCGATGCCAAACGAAATAATCCAAAAGTGCCCAATTTCCAACCCATCTCAAACTGTTTATAGCTGAGATTTGACAATGGCACACTGCCAATTTGCGCACCCAGGTTATAAATCACTGTATCGATCGGGCCAATATTCGACTCAATATGTGTCACCCGATCTTCAATAGCGTTAGGTTCTACCGCGTTTAATATAAAACCAGTTGCCAACCCACCATTATTCCGTATCGAGGTCACCATCTCCTCAAGACCTTGCCCATCACTTCTACGACAAAGACACGCGTGATAACCTTCTCTCGCAAATCGTCTCGCTACATTACCACCTATTCCGGCACCGGCTCCGATAACTAAACAAACTGGCTTCATATTCGTATCCCTCAAATATTTACATATTTATTAAACCACTATTTTACAACGTGTTATTTCAAACAAACATATTTCAAAATTTCTACTACTTTGGCCGGTGTCGACGCCCAAGCCATAGATGCGGCGTCTACTTCTTTCAATGGATGAATTATATTATCTTCATGCAACGTAATATAACTTTTACCTAATGCTGCGCAGTAACCTGCTTCAAAAGCAGCATTCCATTGTTTATATTTATCACCAAAACGGATGACTGCGATATCACACTCTTCCAGTAATTTTCTCGTACGTATTCCGTTTACTCGAGATGACTTATGATCTCGCCAAAACTGATCTACTTCTTTGCCTAAGACATCGCCCGCTGAATCACTGGCCTCGTGATCGGTAACAGCACTTGTGAAAAATATCGGCAAACCCAAGCCTTCTGACTCCACAATGATCTGAGTTCTCCAATCAGTATGGATCTCTCCCGCCAAATAAACATTCCACTGCATTTCGATCTCCTTGTACTCATGCGTTAAATTTCTGCACCGACATGACCTTATATGTTATGTTATGTCATGTCGTTATAAAACTTTCATTAAAAATCATATTTTTTTATTTATTAAATGGCCTATCTATTGGAATCGTTTCACCTATTTTCAAGACACGAGCCATGGGGCCCGCTGCAGAAACAAAGCGGTCCCTCGGTTCATAAAAAGGCTCGAAAGAAAGCTTGAAAGTGCCCCAGTGCATTGGGATCATTTTCTTGCAGCCAACCTGTTTACCTACTTCAAATCCTTCTTCAGGGTCCATGTGAGCACCTCTCATAAACTCCCTCGGATCATAAGCACCGATGCTCATTAAGCCAATGTCACAACCGCCATGTTTTTCTAACATATGGGACCCTATATCTTTGAATACCTGTTCGTGAATTCCTGTGTCACCTGTATGAAAAATAGACACACCTCCTAGGCTTAATCCATATGACATCCATAAAGATTTATTTACGTCAAATGGTGTCCTATTAGACCAATGAATCGCTGGATAAGCTGTAACACTCAAGTCTCCAACCTCGATATTATCGTACCAATCAACCTCGTAGACTTTTCCGTAGTTACGTTTAGTGAAGTACTTTCCTAGACCAAGCGGCACAATGACCGTAATGCTACTTTTATTTGGCAAGCGGTCTAACGTCTTTGTGTCAAGGTGATCATAGTGAGCATGGGATACGATCACCACATCTATTCGGGGTAAATCCGAAATTTCTAGCCCTAGCGAAACTTTTCTACGCGGCCCTGCAAAGGAAAAAGGAGAAACCCGCCGCGAGAAGACAGGATCCGTCAATATGTTCATACCATCCAAACTAACTAAGAATGTTGAATGGCCAACCCAAGTAATGGAATCATGGCCGACAAAAGAATTCAACAATAGTGTGGCTCCAGCATTATCTATTACATGATCTGAGAGATCCTTGGGTACTCGATCAACTAATCCCTTCCAGACGAATTTGCGAAAAAAATTCATCCTCTGAAAGGTCGAGACGCTTCGTTTATAACTATTTTCTGGGTTTATAAATCCGTTAGCTACATGGTGATAGGGGCGTAAACTATTAGCTTCATCACTTGAAAAAATTGAGCTAGAAGATAGAAGTAATGCCGAAAGCAAGATAGACCCTAACGCGCCGCGTCGACTTATTCGAACCACTGAAAACATGAGAGTGATAGCTTCGAACCTAACTACGTTCGATCACTATAATTCAGTCGAGTTCGGTTGGGCTAATTCAAACTCACTGTGCAGCGTGCGCAAACCCAGTTCGGAGTACTTCTGATCAACCACAATAGAAATTTTTATTTCAGATGTAGATATCATCAAGATATTTATGTTTTCCGCAGACAGTGCGCGAAACATTCGACTAGCTATTCCAGCATGTGAGCGCATGCCCACACCAACGATTGAAATCTTGACAATATTACGGTCACCTCGGACGTCTCGGGCACTCAGACCCTCCGCCACTTCGCGTAAAATTTTTAAAGTTATATCAAAGTCTTCGCGATTAACTGTAAACGTGAAGTCGGTCGCGCCATCCGCAGCACTATTCTGCACGATCATATCAACTTCAATATTTGCGTCAGCAACTGGTCCGAGAATAGCACCTGCCACACCAGGCCTATCCGGCACACCAACCACCATAACTTGAGCCTCATCTCTGTTCAGCGTTACACCTGAAATAACCGCCTGCTCCATGATATTCTCCTCTGTTGTAATTAGAGTTCCGGTTCCTTCCTCAAAAGATGAAAGTACTCGTAACCTAACATCATACTTACTCGCGAACTCGACCGCTCTTATCTGGAGCACCTTCGCACCTAAACTTGCCATCTCTAACATCTCTTCGTACGTAACCTCGGGCAGCCGTCGAGCCTCCGGGACAATTCTAGGATCAGTCGTATACACGCCATCTACGTCGGTGAAAATTTGGCACTCATCTGCGGCTAAAACCGCAGCTAAAGCTACCGCAGTTGTATCAGAACCTCCCCGGCCAAGGGTGGTTATGTGATTTTCCGAATCCACTCCTTGGAATCCGGCGACTACAGCAACCTTACCATCTTCTAAACTCTTATTCAGACGATCTTTATCGATATCTATTATCCGAGCCTTATTGTATGCACTATCAGTCAATATTTTAATTTGAGCACCGGTATAAGAGATCGCGTTGATACCGAGAGCTTCTAAGGCCATACACATTAGAGATATAGTAACTTGCTCCCCGGTGGAAAGAAGAACATCCAACTCACGCCCTCTTGGATCATCTTCGATTGATCTAGCTAGATCCAACAAACGGTCAGTTTCTCCGCCCATCGCGGAAAGTACGACGACGATCCGTTCGCCTGCTTTATGAGCCAGGGCAACTTTCTCGGCCACTTTCTGGATACAATCAATATTAGCTACTGATGATCCGCCAAATTTTTTAACTATTGTCTTCATTAATTTTTATCTGTTCTATGGATTAAAAGTTTAGCGCCAACACTAAATGCATCCAAACCTGACACTATTATGTTTTAAGTAGTTTTATTCTCTACCCACGCAAAAACTGAGGATAAAGCTTCCGGTAATTTCTCAGTATTAGTGCCCCCGGCTTGGGCCATATCAGGGCGTCCACCGCCTTTACCGCCCACTTGCTCAGCAACAAAGTTGACCAGTTCCCCAGCCTTCAGAACTTTAGTCAGACTTTTACTTACACCAGCAATTAGCTTTATATTGTCTCCCTCTACGGAGCCTAAAACAATAACCGCGTCAGTAAAGCGACTTTTTAAGTCATCACAAGCTACCCTCAACGCATCAATATCAGCGTCGTCTAGAATTTCTGATACCACGGTGACTTCGTTCACAGTCACTGCATTTTCTTTCAGATCCTGTCCCGACTTACCGGAAAGCTTATGTTTCAGCTCTTGCGTCTCTTTTTCTAAAGATCGGTTGCGTGAAATGATCTGCTCTACTTTTTTTTCTAGATCACTTTCATTACTTTTTAACAACGTAGACAGTTGGTTGATCCTGCGATCTAGCTGAGTTAAATGCTCTATAGCTATATCGCCAGTGACTGCCTCCATTCGACGCACCCCTGACGCTACTCCGCTTTCAGAAACTATTTTAAAAACACCGATGTCTCCCGTACGTGACGCGTGAGTTCCACCGCACAACTCTGTCGAAAATTCAGACATCGATAGTACTCTTACTTCGTCCCCATACTTCTCACCAAACAGCGCAACTGCCCCTGACTCGATCGCGGCATCATATGTCATTACATTAGAACTAATCTCGAAATTACCTCGGATCTTTTCATTTACCAGCACTTCGATATCGCGCACGCTAGCACCGTCTAAGCCTTGACCGTGAGAGAAATCAAATCGCAACTTATTTTCGTCAACAAGCGAGCCTTTTTGCTCAACATGTTTTCCTAATAGCTGGCGCAGTGCTGCATGTAATAAATGCGTAGCCGAGTGATTTAAGCGAATTGCTTGACGTCTATTAATATCAATCGAGGCCTCAACCATATCTCCCACAGACAGACTTCCTGTTTCCATAACCCCGTAGTGTAGAAATAAACCACCCCTCTTTCGCGTATCTGCGACTGAGAAAATGGCATCCTTCACCACGATGAGACCAGTATCTCCTACTTGTCCCCCGGACTCCGCATAAAACGGTGTTGAATCTAATATGACCACGCCCTGTTCACTAGCTTCCAATATGTTGACTGGGGCAGTTTCAATAAATAATCCTTTTATCTCAGAGCGAGCTACATTTGTCTCATATCCCAAGAAGTCTTGTGAGTCACCGATTTTATTTAGCGACTCAAGTGCCAATTCAGTATCGCCCCCACTAGCAGAGAATTGAGACCCTTCCCGTGCCCGCATCCTTTGAGCATCCATCGCCTCCTCAAAACCAGCAACATCTAGTGTTAGACCACGTTCTCGAGCGATATCTGCCGTGAGATCATATGGAAAGCCGTAAGTATCGTATAGCTTAAAAATAGTTGCCCCGTTAAGCACATCTCCTGTCAAACTGGAAATAGCACTTTCTAAAATATGCATTCCTTGCTCTAGGGTAGTCGCGAAACGTTCCTCTTCAAGTCTTAACATTTCGGTGATCATGGACTGTTTTTTATTTAGTAAAGGGTAAGCACTCCCCATTTCCTTTACTAGGCTACCCACTAATTTGTGGAAAAAAAGCTTATTTATATTTAATTTATGCCCGTGACGTAGCGCCCTCCGGATAATGCGACGCAATACGTAGCCACGACCTTCGTTAGATGGAATTACGCCATCCGCACAAAGAAAAACGCTAGAGCGAATATGATCCGCTATCACTCGCAAAGAAGCCAACTCAGGCTTGGCCCCGGGGCAATGCTCTCGTATGTCTCGGATCAGATTTTTAAATAGATCAATATCATAGTTATTATGAACACCTTGCATCACTGCCGCTATGCGCTCTAGTCCCATCCCAGTATCTACTGATGGCGCAGGGATAGATTTTAAATCTCCATCTGCAGAACGTTCGTATTGCATAAATACTAAATTCCAAATTTCAACGTAGCGGTCGCCATCTTCGTCCGGGCTACCCGGAGGACCCCCAGGTATATCAGGACCATGGTCATAAAAAATTTCGGAACAAGGCCCACAAGGGCCAGTATCACCCATCATCCAGAAGTTATCTTTTTCACCGCATCTGGAAAAATTATCAGGCGAAATTCCGATTTCCTCCAACCAGATCTTCTCCGCTTCCAAATCATCCTCGTATACCGTCACCCACAACTTATCACTGGGTATTCCTAACCTCTCGGTTAGAAACAGCCAACCAAACTGAATGGCATCTCGCTTAAAGTAGTCCCCAAAACTAAAATTTCCCAGCATTTCGAAAAATGTGTGGTGCCGCGCTGTATAGCCCACATTATCTAAATCATTATGTTTGCCGCCTGCCCGCACACAACGCTGGGACGACACAGCCCGATTAATGCCCAGATCATTCGATCCGAGGAAAACATCTTTAAACTGGACCATACCGGCATTGGTGAAAAGTAGACTCGGATCTTCTACTGGGACTAGAGAACTACTTGCGACTGTTTTATGGCCGTTCTCCACAAAAAACTGAAGAAATGCTTCTCTTATTTCAGATGTTTTCATCTTCTATACCATTGCCGAGAGCGTATTTAACGTGCTCAGAAAAAAAACCCCTATATTCCATAAAACGCTGCTGACGAGCTTTCTCAGCTAAGCTTTTTGCTTTGGCTGAGAATTTTTTACTAAAAGCAGAGGCAGCGGTCTCATAGAAATCCACCCCAGCTGCTTCAAACGCTTCACTAATTACCGAACTATTCACACCTCGTTTCTCTAAATCAAGTGAGATACGCCTAGGCCCAAACCCTCGACGCCCGCGGTATCTTATATAACCTTCAGAAAACCTATAATCACTCTGAAGATTTTCGTCCCGAAGTTTCTCTAAGATAATACTTACGCAATCAGTCTCAAAGCCTTTTCCCAATAACTTAGACACCAACTCGGCGAAACTATGCTCGCGTCGCGCTAAGCAATCAAGCGCGAATTTTCGGGCTGACTTCGCCTGTTCGTCGATCAGCTTTCAGCCGTTTCTTCCGGCGGGCTTTCCGAACCACCAGACTTGCTCTCTGGAATTAACTTAGCACGAACGGATGCTTCTAAGGCTTCTTTTATCTCGGTGTTTTCTTTGAGATATTGTCGCACATTCTCTTTACCTTGACCCAGTCGTTCTCCATTATAACTGTACCATGCTCCGGTTTTTTCCATAAAACCATGCGCAACGCCCAATTCAATAAGTTCACTCTCTAATGAAATACCTTCATTGTATAGAATGTCGAATTGTGCCTGTTTAAAGGGTGGCGCTACCTTATTTTTGACAACCTTTACACGAGTTTCATTCCCAACAATCTCGTCACCTCGTTTCAACGCACCTATTCTTCTTATATCTAAACGTACCGACGAATAGAACTTCAGCGCATTACCACCCGTGGTTGTTTCGGGACTCCCAAACATCACCCCTATCTTCATCCTTATTTGATTAATGAAAATTACTAAGGTGTTGGATCGTTTGATATTTGATGTCAACTTCCTGAGGGCTTGAGACATCAGCCGCGCCTGCAACCCAACATGGTGATCACCCATTTCACCTTCGATTTCTGCTTTCGGGGTTAAGGCCGCGACAGAGTCAACCACAACCACATCAACCGCCCCCGATCTTACAAGCATATCGGTAATTTCTAAGGCTTGCTCGCCTGTATCAGGCTGTGAAACCAATAAGTCATCGACATTCACCCCCAGCCGACCGGCATACTGTGGATCTAAAGCATGCTCAGCATCAATAAAAGCAGCCGTTCCTCCTACTTTTTGCATCTCCGCCACCACATGCAATGTAAGTGTGGTCTTACCAGACGATTCTGGTCCGTATATTTCAACTACTCGACCTCTCGGGAGTCCTCCCACGCCCAATGCAGTATCCAAGGCTAAAGAGCCAGTTGAGACAGCCTCTACGTCAGGGAGAGAACCTTCATCACCCATTCTCATAATAGAACCCGTTCCAAATTGTTTCTCAATTTGGGAAAGAGCGGCACCCAGTGCCTTCTGCTTATTATCGTCCATCAGATCTGCCTCTTAAATCGTAAAACCAGTTTTAGTTATGCTCTGTATTATGCCGTAAAACGAATATTATCGCAGGCAATTATATCCACCGTAAACGGACATGTTGAACCTATCAAAACTTAGGTTAATAGGCGAATCATCTCGAGTAGGGCGTAATCCACCGCTTGTAACCTAACAGCGCGCCGATCTCCCGAGAATACCATCGAAGTAGAGTACGTTCTCTGACCGGATATCCCGAACCCAAACCACACTAAACCTATTGGTTTTTCATTGCTCCCACCCGATGGTCCAGCAATACCAGTGACAGCCACACCAATCTCAACACCAGTATTCTTAAGTAGACCAGTGGCCATTTCTTCGGCAGTTTCTCCGCTCACTGCTCCGTGACGTTGAATCGTCATGGGATCCACACCCAATAAATTTATTTTTGCAGTATTTGAATAAGTTACAATGCCACTTTCAAACCAAGATGAGCTGCCAGCAGCGGCTGTTAGCATCTGCGCAATCCATCCTCCGGTGCATGACTCGGCAGTACCTACGAACCAGCCCCTGTGTTTTAAACAATCCGCTAGTTCTGCAACCGAGTGCTCTACACGATTAGTTAATTCTGCGAGATCGCTCATCTTTCCGCTCTCCTACTACCGTCGCGATTGAAAAAAATCCTTTAATAACTGAGAACATTGACCCTCTTCGACTCCCCCTAAAAACTCAGCCCGATGATTGAGTAAAGGATTTTGTAACACATCAACTCCACTAACAACAGCCCCCCCACGAGAGTCTTTCGCACCGAAAACGACTCGCTTCAACCGAGCTTGCACGATCGCTCCAGCGCACATGGCACATGGCTCTAGTGT
>CAJWTO010000023.1 GCA_913047675.1 uncultured Pseudomonadota bacterium
CTTCACCAGTCGCTAAAACTTGCCAAGTATGGATCGAGTTCTTGTGATAAATAGAATTAACTCCTCTCACTTCGCGTAACTGCGCCAAAGTCGGTTGTACGTACCCTGTATCGTCAATTGCTCGGCTTTGTATCAAAGCTGGTGATCCATCCCAACTCCAATCTAAGCTAAACCGAGTAAGGGCCTTGTCTAAAACTAACCCTTTTAACTTAGCCCCCTTCCAAGAAAATCCACCATCAAAAGAGATATCGACTTGCTTAATTTTCCCTCTCCCCGACCAAGCAACACCTTCTAACTCATGATAGCCGCGACTCTTTAAAGAATTCTCAGGACATACCGAGGTGACAACAGAATTAGTTTCTTGCACCCAAGTAAACTGTCGCGCGCGACCATCTGGCATTAGATCGGTGTATTTGGAGGTTTCCTCACGCAGGTGCCATGGTTTTTCTCCTAATTCGAGGCGTCTCAGCCATTTAATTGAGGTGTTTCCTTCCCAACCAGGATTTACTAATCGTAGCGGATAACCCTGCTCAGGTCGTATCCTCTCGCCATTTTGTGCGTAAGCTACAATGACATCATCTAAAGCCTTATCAAGCGGAATACTGCGCGCCATGGCCGCACCATCTGCACCTTCGGCCAAAACCCACTTGGCTTTAGGGTCAACCCCTACCTCAGCCAGCAACGTCGATAACCTCACACCTGTCCATTCGCTACAACTGATCATGCCATGGGTAAATTGCAATGCCTCCATTTGAGGACCTCGCCACTCCATTCCACCATTGGCTGGGCACTCAATAAATCGAATTTCCGATACAGACGGAAACCTCACTAAGTCATCCATAGTTAACACTAGGGGGTTACCACACAGTCCGTGGATCATCAACCGATGTTCCGCAGGATCAATATTTGGAATACCTGAGTGATGCCGCTCAAAATGTAAACTACTCGGTGTAATTATCCCCTGAAGGCTTTGTAAAGGCGAGAAACTGACTGAAGATATCGGTGTCGCGGTTAACCACGGAACAGTGCGCCGTATAGCGTCTTTTTCATACTCTGAGGGAGATCCGTAAGGTGCAGCACCGACTCCTGTCCCGACCTGTTGCATCCAAGACGGGATGTTAGGCGGTAAATTTTCACCGTGCTCCGCAGCCCATATCTGATTAGCGGTCAACAGAGCACTACCGGCTGCGACGCCCGCTCTTTTAAAAAATTTCCGACGCGATGAGTCGCCAGCAAACGTCATAAATTTCCTACCCTAAAATAGTCGTGTTGACTCTATAAATATCATGATGCCAGATCATCTCACTTCGCATATCAAACCACAACTGGCCTAAGGAAACGTATACATATTAATCATACATAATATGTGCGCTAAAAATGATTGCACAGATGTTAGTGGTCACCTAAATTATCTCAGATGAATATAGGAATACTTGCGTTAGCCATAGTCCTGATCCCTACTGGTAGGTGGTTTTGGCGCGCCTGGAAAGTCGATATCCCATCCTCGCCATACCTATTTCAAATGTCCTGGGCCGCGGGGCTAGCCTTAGGACTCCTCACCCACCAAGGTGGAGCGGAAAGTACAGCTGCCAATTGGGCTATCGGTTTAGCATTAGTGCTCCTCTATCTATCCTTTACAGGGGCTCAGAAGGTCAGTACGTCTGCAATTAGAGTAGGCAATAAAATCCCCTATTTTGAAGGCATAGACAGCGACGGCAACTCCTTTAGTAGCGATACTCTGGAAAACAAAAGAATAATAATTAAATTTTTTCGAGCGCACTGGTGACCCTACTGTGTCGGCGAGTTACGTCGATGGGAAGCAATGCGACCGTTACTTGATGAGTTTCATGTGACGTTAATAACCGTGTCCACAGATACCGTGAGCGAAATAAACTTAGGCAGGAAAATGCACGGCCTAAAAGGAACAATGTTAGCAGACAACAAGCTTAAAATTATCAATCAATTCGGTCTGAAAAATCAGAACCTCAACAACTTTAGAATGCCTTTTCGACCAGGGCTACCTATCCCTACCACACTTCTAATAGATGACACCGGGACCGTGATTTGGAAAGACGATACCAACCAATACAGCAAAAGGTCTGACCCTGAACGCATCAAACCCGTTCTTGAGAAACTGTTGTCCTAAAAAGTACTCTGGTCTAATCCTTTAATAACTAACATCGTAGAGAAGAATCGAACATTGGTCGCTATCGATAATTTCTATATTGTAGCTAGGGAGCAAGGCGCCGAGAATCCTTCCATACCAACCTGGGCTAACTCCGATGTCAACCCGGGACAATTAGTGGCACGATCTGACGAGGTAACAAAAAAAGAGATCCCTAACGTACCCGGCGCGTTCCAACTTCTGAACTTTCTATCTAAACCCGAGTGCGATAAATTAATCCAAATATCGGAAGCACTGGGTTACTTGGAAGACGCGGCAGTCTCGCTGCCCAGAAAGATAAGGCATAATTGCAATGTGACATGGGTCACGGACGAAACCACTACCAATCTACTTTGGGAGCGAGGTAAACAATTCTTTACAGTAGACAATAATCTTACTCAAAAGATGTTCCCGATCGGACTCAACGCTCGCTTTCGCTTTTATCGATATCAGACAGGTGATTACTTTGGCCCACATACTGACGGGGCCTGGCCAGGAAGCAAAGTAATGAATAAACAACTCATTGCAAATGGATATAACGACCGTCTTAGCCAGCTGTCATGTATAGTATTTTTGAGTGATGGTTATACAGGCGGTCGGACTGAATTTTATTCTCAGACAGAGCCACGCGAAAAAATTGGCGTTAAGACTCCACTTGGAGCGGCTTTGTGCTTCCCTCATGGTGCACACCCTCAGCATTGTCTGCATGGCTCTGAAATAATTACTGCTGGGGTTAAATATATTATCCGTACCGACGTACTGTTTTCGCTGAACTAAACAATTCGCGCGGGTTACTTGTCGTCGACCACACCCAATTATTCAGTTAAAATCTACCGAAAGTCTAAAAATTTTACGTACGCTAGTCGCGAGAACGAATAAGGAGTTTTGATCATGAAAGTTGGCATATTTAGCTTTAATACTGAGTACACTATTCGCGCAGATGAACTTGCAGTTGAGGCTGAAAATCGAGGATTCGACTCAGTCTGGTTTCCCGAGCACACTCATATTCCTTCGGGACGAAAAACCCCTTATCCGGCAGGCGGAGCGCTGCCAAAAGAATATATTCACATGTCAGATCCGTTTATTAGTTGCATGGCAGCGGCTCAGGCAACGCAAACCATCAAAGTCGGCACCGGAGTCAGCCTTCTGCCACAGCACGAGCCACTTGCTATGGCAAAGACAGTGGCGACACTAGACAGACTTACTAATGGGAGATTCCTATACGGAATTGGCTCAGGTTGGAATGCGGACGAAATGGAGAATCACGGAGCACCCTATGAAAAAAGATGGAAAGTATTAGAGGAACATCTACTCGCCATGAAAGAACTCTGGACAAAAGAGGAAGCTAGTTTCCACGGCGAATTCGTGAATTTTGATAAAGTCTGGTCCTATCCTAAGCCTTTAACGCTACCCCATCCTCCAATTATTTTAGGTACATTTGGCTCTAAATGGGGTCGTCAACGAGTTGCGGATCTAGCAGACGGTTGGGTACCTATCGGCCTGTTTTCTGAGAACATGCATGCTGATATAGAAGATCTTAACAGTCGTCTGATAAAGAATGGAAGGGAAGCTAACTCTGTTGAGGTATCTATTTTTAGTATCTCGGCTCCTTTAACTCCCGTCGAAGAGCTTGAAGAGTACGCTAATTCAGATCTTGTAACGCGTGTGGTCGCTCGTTGTCCTACTGAGGGCAGAGATTCTGTGTTGAAGTGGATGGATGGATATGCCGACTTCGTGGAACGTGTGAGCTAAACTCCAAAGACATGGAGCGTTTTATTAGACATGCCGAAGTGCTATGTCCCAAGTATGTAAAATTCTATTCATGCCCTCCACTATATGACGACATGACAGTGTTGCCCCGGTGATTGACATAACCTCTCGGTCAATTCGGATCTTTTTATTATGAGTAAAGCCGGTGAATTGCGCTCGCCACCGCTTATGCCGCACATCACCCCCGTAACTTTCTCGATAATTTAAAATCTCAATACCCTTGATTGACCCAGTACTGGATAGCGCAATAGCCAAGTCTATGTATTCATGCTTTCCGATCACCTGATCAAGCAAAAACCATCCCCCACCACTCGCCTTCCATGCCGCAAGATATGAACGTCTTACTCTTATACCTGACGCCTCACGGATAGCCTTTTTTTGCAGAGCGGTAAGTTTTACTCTGGTTTGTGTCAGTACTTCGCCACCAAACAGAATTTTTTGAGCTTGATCAACCGTAAGATACTCTCGAGCAGAAAGCTGAGAGCTGAATAAAAACATACCCCCGGCGGAGGCAAAAAAAGAAGCAATGGACCGGGTAAAATCTCGTCGATCCATTGCTATCTCTAATACGCTAAACAGTTACTAGAACTGGAAACCAAGTCCCAAGTTCACGCCTGTCTGTGTACCATTTTTTGAGGTCGGAGCATCTTCAAACTGTCCATCGATCTTGAAAACGACATTTGGTGTTGGCCACCAGTTAGCGCCGACAGCGAACATTTCATGCTTAACATATTTCTTAATCGCTCCAGTTGCGGAGCCACCGTCTCTTTCGTCAAATTCTTCGTAACGAACGAACAATCCTAACTCACCCGGAATACCGCCACCTAGGTCAAATCTGTACGCAGGTTCTACGTACCAACCTTCGACCTCACTAGCACCCCATAAACCTGGATCGAAGCTTTGCGAGCTATCTTTTCCATAGTCCCATCTAGCATATAACGCTCTCAAACCAAGACCTGAAGAGTGCTTATAATCTATATGCGTTTCTATCAGGTATGCACTTGCGTCAATCGCGTCAGCGGTGCCCGTGTAGTCATTTTGATAGTCAACAGTGAAGGCCAATTCTAGCCCAGGAACTGCTGTGTAAGTTAGTCGTCCTAATAATGCTATATCTACATCTTTAGCGTTAGCAACTTTTTGTCGACCGCTTCTTACTCGCATAGCAGAACTGCCACTGGTTGGAATCGTCAAGCCCGAGTGCGCGAACAAGTTATAGTTCAACCCCGGCGCGATCTGTCCCCAAAAGCCCGCTCCGGCTTCAGTCCAAGTACTAGGAATGATTTCCGCTTCAACCATATTACGTTCTACACCGTAAAATGTTGTCGGCTCATGTGTTAGGTTCATAATACCTACAGGCAGAATATCTGCACCAGCTCTAAAGTGGTGATTAGCATTTATATCGAGCTCTAACCAAGCTAGCTCAACCACAACATCACCTTCTCGTCCGTCACCAGCCCAGCTATGCTCGAACTCTATTTCAGACGCAAAACGAACCCAACTGTTAAACTCGTGACCAACGAACAAAACTAGACGGTGAAAGTCTGTCTTATGGTTGTCAGAAGTTGTACCGTCTCTACCGTTCGTGTGGTTACTATGAAGTTCACCATACCCACCAACAGAGGTTCGTTCAGCCCATGAAGCCGCTCGTGCTTTTCTCTTGTTGGACATTGGTGACCAACGGGATCCACCAGCGCCAACTGCGTCAGCTCCTTGCGGGGTATTGGTTGTCATTGAGACACCTTCTTCCTCACCAGTAACCTCGTCCAACTGCGCTTTAAGCTCAGCAATTTCTGCTTGCTGCGCTTCCAACATAGCCATAATTTTAGCCATTTGGTCTCCGCCGTGACCTTCTGCCGAGACAATAACTCCAAAGCCAGCCAGCAAAAATAGCGCTGTTAAGCTTTTCATTAATCGATTTAACATCATTCGCGTTTCTCCATGAAACTTTAAAAAAAGCTAAGGTGATTCTGGTGTTGCAAAACTAAATAAGAATCATTATCAATATTGTCACATATCTTAGAAAGAGTCAAACTTATGCACTTAAATGCTTTCTACTGTTGTTTTAAAACCACAAGTATGCGGGTTACCAATTTATGGGGTAATGTTGAGAGTGTCGTAACACATTCGGCGGTCAGGTGGCGGAAGCGACAAATAATGTTATTCTTGACTGAACTAAATTGTTAGTAATTATAGTCCTCTAGCAGTACTGCATTATCCCAGTATCACTCTATGCCGCTCTATTAAAGGACACCTCTAAATTATCAAAGCTAGCTCGAATAAGCTCTGGAGAAGACAAATAACTTGGCCCTATATCATTACGTGTGTTTCACCAGTCCTCCTGAAGCTTGATTTTCGATCGCAGCAAATGACTGATAATTTTTTTATCGGCCTGAGCAGCAATCATGATTAGCTTGGCTCGGTGCCAACCTAATTTAGGAACCTATGTCGAGATCAGCGTTTCGGGCGACGTGAGCGAGGATGAACTTATTTTCGCTAGTAATGCGGCGTTCCTAAAGATAAAGCTCGTTCAGTCACTAATGAGCTTTCACGACGAAGAAAGTGAGTTGACTCGTATCAACCGATATGCAGCTCGTGAGCCTGTGCCCATCTCGTTAGAGACGAAGTTTGTTCTTGAGCAAGCCTTGTGGCTAAGTGAAAAAACTGATGGTTTATTTGACATCACAGTGGCACCAAAGCTAGTAGCAAGCAAAGCGTTACCCAATCATAATTTTGATCTCTCTCCTACCGGTACTTGGAGAGATATCGTAATCATAGACAACGAAGTGAGATTCACAAAACCCTTATTACTTGACCTAGGTGGTATTGCAAAAGGGTATGCGGTAGACCAAGCAATAAATGCAGTTGATGACTCCATCAATATCACCGTAAACGCCGGGGGAGATCTTCGTATGCGGCCCTGGCGTGGGAATCAGGTAGAAGTAAGGCATCCTCGTTCACCTCACTCAGAGTCTATACAAATTCAAATGAAAAATCGTGCAGTGGCAACCAGTGCCACTTACTACAGTGAAAACGGCGTGGTAATAGTTTCAAAGGAACCTAGTGCGTCGATTAACCCCAATGAAAATATTTCAGTGAGCGTGTTTGCTAAGGATTGCCTCTTGGCTGACGCGTTAACCAAAGTTGCTTACTTGGATCCTGATATGATAAAAAAGTCGGTATTTCCAGATATCGAGTTTATGACGCTAGACAGTAACAATGTGATTAATTGGTATTAGAGATGTCCAGGATCGGATTCAGAATTCCCTTAACTTATAGAGCTATTCTTTTTGGCGGCTTAGCCGGCTCATGGTTTACAGGACTGACTTTTTACTACATGAACAACTGGGTGACCGTAGAGGGTGCTTTCGGTCCTATGAAACATCCGGCACAGCAGTTTGTAATCATGGGGCATGGAGCGGCGGCATTTATTATGCTCATGTGCTTTGGTGTATTAGCGGTTAACCACTTACCTGCAGCGTGGCGTTTGCGAAGGTCGCGATACCTAGGTATCACGCTAACCACTTTATTCTCATTCCAAATTATCACCGCATATATTCTGTATTATATCGCCGGCGAGGAAAGTAGGTCGCTAATTTCCAATCTACACACGTTTTCTGGAGCTAGCATCCCTATTGTACTCATCAGTCACATAATTAGAGGACGAATGCAAAGACAGTCCGCACCGTCCCAACCGCCCTAATAGATTTAGATACTTGGTACTTGCTCAATCGTAGCCAAGATATAGACTATTAAATGTAGTAAGACCTGCGCAATTGGTTAAAATATTAGAGGAAAATCTATGACGAACGATATCGTAGCTATCGACCAGGTGTTAAATAAATATTGCCATACGGTGGATAGAGGTACCGCGCGAGAAGTATCCGATCTTTTTTCTCCCGATGCTGTACTAAAACCTTACTTCGACGACAAGTATGACGTGATCGGTCGCTCGGAAATCGAAAGATGGTATGCACATTACATGGAAAATTTCAGGGGGAACATAAGACATTTAAAGCACATGATTGTCTCACCGGTGATTACAGTGGAAGCCGATCAGGCAAATAGTGTTTGCTATTTTCTCGCTAGCGCAGTAAGTAATGAGACCAATATAGGCTTTTCAGCTACCGGTATCTACAGTGATAAACTAGAGAAGCTTGAAGGGAAATGGATGTTGTCCGAAAGATGCATAACCGTAGAAACAACCGAACCAGAAATTACCGTGATCGAAGAATTTCCTTCATTAGAATTTCCGAGAATACAGCCTTAGCACTTCCTAGGAACTTTACTTCGCAAATTGGCCTACTTACTGGCAAGCGCTTCGAAACCAGCCTGCATATTGGCCGTCAATCCCTTCAATGACTCCCTCTCCCCGATGAAATCGATGTAGTCCTTTAGAACTGGAGTATCTCCGATCATGTCCCAATCATAAATTTTGGTTGTATGCATTTGGGTAAAATTCAGCATGAAATACGCTGTAATATCAGCAAACGTAAACGTGTCTCCTGCAATGTAAGGCGAAAATAAAGCCAAATGATTCAAAGCTCTCAATCCGTTTTCAATCGCCGGCCTAACCTGCTCCTTAGCAGATGGATCAATCCCTTGACCGAAATAGACTGCCCCGATATGCCGTCGTGCTGGCGTATCAAAATAAAGTTCTATGACACGTATAAGCTCTTTTACTTTCGCCCTTTGCCAAGGGTCGATCGGGTAAAGTCTCGGTTTTGGATTTATATCTTCGAGATAGTCATAAATCACGTTGGTTTCAGTGAGTATCTCGCCGTCTACCTCAATCCAAGGTACTTTTCCCATATGAGAGACAGCTAAAACAGTGTCATTCTGACTAGGAAATACGGTGACCTCTTCAAAAGGGACATTTTTTTCTAGAAACGCAGCTTTAGCGCTGCTGAAATAATTACTAATAGAGACGCCGTGTAACTTGACCATTAGTTTGAGATCCTCCGAAATTTAGCTGTGACTATTGCCATATCTGGCAATAATACGCTCTTTCGCAGGCGGGAACATATTAATTTTTTCCAAATTCCCCTCAGCCCATTCAACAACTCTTTTATCCATTATATAAAAAAACAACGGCGGAAACATCGCGGCTAAAAACATTAACGAATAGCAATATGGCAAAGCAGGAGCCTCAGTTGGCTCGGTCGATCTAAGTGCCTGATACCATCGAGTAGAGCGAATGTGATGACCCGAGTGCCTCACAAAATTCAACAATAGGTTATTAGAGAAAAGCATATTGGTATTCCAAGAATGCTTCATGCTGGACAGCTCATAAGTTCCATCTGGACGCTGATCCCGCTTCAGACCATAGTGCTGGCAGTATTCTATGAGCGTAAGATACCACCAGCAAACATACATTTGTAAGAGCAACAAAGGAAGCACAATCCAGCCAAATAAATAGGTAAGGGAAGAAAACAAGCATATCGTTCCTAGGTACTGCTGCAATGTCTCATTTTGCAAGCTCCATGCACTGACACCTTTTTTTGCTAAGCGTTCTTTTTCAAATTGCCATGATTTTTTAAAAAAGTTTGACTGACTTCGCATTCCAAACTGGTACAGTGTCTGGCCCATTTGCGAACTAGCGAAGTCTTTCGGAGTAGCTACGTCTACGTGATGACCTTTGAGATGACCGATAAGAAATTGCCCAACGCCTCCTATCGAAAGCATCACCTTACCTAATCGTCGATTGGACCGGGAGGTTTTGTGACCGAATTCATGTCCTACGGCTAAAGCTAAACCGGACACTATACCCATAGACACCGCTATCCCTATATAAGATGAGACAGATAGTGAGTGAGTACTCACGTACCAGCAAACACCCATGAAATTAACTATATAAAATGGGATAGAGACCGTTAACACTTTTACGTAGTAGTTATCTTCCTCGATAGAGTCCAGCACCGATTCAGGAGGATTGTTGGAATCCTTAGGAGTAATTTGATCTAGCAACGCAATCAGGCCGAACCAAAATATCGCAGTGGTCCAGAACAAAATAGGAGCATCTAGCCAACCAGCAGCAAAACAACTTAAAGTTGGAAGCAGAGGAAGGAAGGGTTGTGTCAACCAGTGGCGCCTCCTCCTATCGGTATACGGTTCAATATTTGTTACAGCTACCATTTATGAAACTCCCCTTTAACTTAGGCCGTCGAAAATTAATGATAAACCACTCATTAGTGGTTTGTAAAGCAGCTGAGATGTGGATTTGACTTAACTCCTTTTTGAAAACAAAATCAATTGCTATTTTTAGGAATACAGAGCGACAAACTTCATGACAACAGAAACAGAGCTGACTGACCTAGATAGCCCATCCACTAAAAGAAAACGCGCAAAACGGATGTCCCCAAGTGCTAGACGAGAGCAAGTGGTGTCAGGGGCAATTCAGGTTTGTGCTGAGAAAGGTATAGCTGGAACTAGCCACGCGTTGGTCGCTGAGCAAGTGGGAGTTTCAACGCCTACTATTTTCTTATATCTGCCTAGTAGAAAAACATTGATTGATACTGTCCTCGAGAAAGTGGAGGGTTACTGCACAGAATTAGTGGATGAGGCGTCTTCGACCGAAATCTCAGCGCATGGGAAATTACTGTCTATTTTAAGGGCATGGGCCGTCGCAATAGACACCGATACAGACTATATCCGAGTGTGGTTAAGCTGGAGCGCGGCGGTTCACGAAGAAACCTGGCCGAAATATGTTGCGTTCCAAGACAGACTCTTAGCCAGATTCGAACGGATTATAAGTGACGGTAAATCGAGTGGGGAAGTCCTTGAAGCAGTCAATCCTGCGTGGGCATCTCACCAAGTCTACGGAAGCGGAAATATGATAGCTCAGATGAAATTTAGAGGAGTCGAAAATCAAGAAATCGATAACTTTTTAAAACAACTTATTACAAGCATGATCGGGAGTATCCGACCACTAGGGGTCGTGAAATAAAAATTTCACACTCATATTAATTAATTTTATAATATAATTATCAATCACTTATATTTTTATATAAAAATAACTACCGTTATTTAAAACGAATTTTTAGTCAAGATCTTATCAAGCTCATTCGCGAATTGACGTCGGTCGGTTTGAGTGATGGTCGGCGGTCCACTCGTCTGTAAGCCACTAGATCTCATGGTGTCATAAAAATCTCTTAGCGTGACTTTTGCCGCTATAGTCTCCAGGGAGTATAGCTCTCCTCGCGGATTCAACGCGAAGCCTCCTTTGTCCAAGATCTCTTGTGCCAAAGGTATGTCAGCAGTGACTACGAGATCACCTGCCGCAACTCTACGAGCGATCTCATTGTCCGCCACATCGAATCCAGGTTTTACCTTTAGAAATCGGATATTGGGAGAATTGGGCACGCTCAAATATTGATTTGCGACAAAAGTGATTTCTATCAACCTCTTTCGGGCGGCATTGTAAAGAATCTCCTTGACTATCTTCGGACAAGCGTCCGCATCAACCCAAATTCTCACCTCACTCGAACACGCTTTACAAATAAAATTGGAATATATCTCCCACTATTTGGGAGATCCGTCATAAGGTATGTTTAGCTCGGTATCAAATATTAGATTTTCCTTAGTAATAAAAACTCTAGATTGACTAAAATCAATGAAACCACTCTCGTCATTGAGTAGTGCTTGAAAAGCTGCTGCGCCTTCCTCAGTCTCCATAGCCGCCGCAAGTGCCCCCTCGCTCCGCCACCATACTTCAGTTATACCATCATAAGGTGCAGCCAAACCCCGCGACTCAATGAGCCCCTGATTAATTGGCGTATCTATCGTGTGACTTTGAACGTACTTCACCGCATCTATATCTTTTGTAAAGCTAGTAACTAATGGCCCATGCTCCTCTCTCCAATAGCGATGAAACTCTTCCTGAGACACCTCTTCTTTTTTTCGTAAACAGTAAACTAATTTGACCATGCGTCTTCCCCTATCTGTAATTTCCACACTTGCTCTACATATTTTATATTGCTAAATCTATCACAATTGCTATTTAATAAAGCAATATAAAATTTTGATGTCGAAATAGTATAATGCACTTAGTTCTTTTAACACTGCTTCTGGCAACAATCTGCAACCCACTTTACAGCAGTGAGATCTCTGAGGAGATTCGCGAATCTCATAAAAGAGTTCTTGTTTTGGACTCCCATCTCGATACCCCGATCAGGTTGGCTATGCCAGGTTTTGACATCACAGAAAGACACGAACACCCAGCCGATCAGTCTCAAGTTGATCTTCCGAGAATGTTAGAAGGTGGCCTCGATGGAGGATTTTGGGTTATTTATACGTCTCAAGGAGAATTAACTGAAACTGCTTACGCGGCCGTAAAAAAGAGTGCTTTCCGAACAGGAAATTTAATCAGAAAAATGGTGTCCGACCATCCTAATGAATTTAGTCTCGCATTATCCGCAGACGATGCCAAAAGAATTGCCGACAATGGCAAGATCAGTGTCTACATGAGTATCGAAAATGCCTATCCGATAGGTACTGACCTATCTGTGTTGGACCAATTTTATGCCATCGGTGTCAGAATGCTTGGCTTAGTTCACGTTAAAAATAACCAGTTTGCGGACAGTTCTACCGACCCACTAGGTCCGAGATGGAATGGTCTTTCCCCACTTGGTCGTCAATTAGTACAAAAAGCTAACGATCTGGGAATGATTATAGATGCATCACACGCACATGATCTGGCATTAGAGCAAATGATCTCTCTATCTCGAACCCCTATTTTGCTCTCTCACTCTGGTTGTAAATCTGTTTTTGACCATCCAAGAAATGTAGGTGATGAATTACTTTTAAAACTTAAAAATCAGGGTGGCGTAATACAATTGAACTCTCTAGGTGCATATCTCAAAACTATTGAGATACCCGAGGGTCGAAAAGCAATCTATAAAACAATCTTAAGAGATAGGGCTCTTGGAGAGATAAACAATCAACCGATGCTATATAAAGATTTTGTTCATCGTTTTAACGCAATGTACAAAAGGTTCCCTAAAGAAATGGCCAGTCTAGACCACTATTTAGCACACTTCGAGCACGGGCTGGATTTAATGGGGTCAAAGGCCGTAGGTGTTGGAGCTGACTGGGATGGAGGAGGGGGCGTCGCTGAAATGAATGATGTTTCCAAAATACCTTACATTACCAAGTTCTTGTCGGATAAAGGTTACGACGAAAAAGACATCAATGATATTTGGAGCGGCAACCTACTAAGACTATTAAGGCAAGCCGAATTTAATAAATTAAAATGAGTAATTTCCCCAGTAATTAGATCTCAACTAAAGGCACCTAAATCATGAGCGAAAACGAATCACCTCGAACAGAAATGGATGAGTATTGGAATGAGGCTGGGGGCGCGAAATGGGTCAAAAACCTTAGTCATCTGGAAAATATGTTGGCACCAATCAGTAGACATCTGGTAGCGTCGTTGTCTCTCGAAAATGTTACCCAAGTCTTGGATGTTGGTTGTGGAGGGGGCAGAGTCTCAGCGCAGGTTGCTGACAAACTCGGAGGATCGGGTGAAATTGTAGCGGCAGATATTTCGGAGACCATTTTAGCTAGCGCTACTGTTGCAAGAAAAGAGACCACCAACCTGTCTTTTATGCACTGTGACGCTGAAACGTATGCTTTTGAGCCCGATTCGTTCGACCTAATCATTTCTCAGTTCGGTGTGATGTTTTTCAGCACGCCCGTCAACGCATTCAAAAATATTCATTCCGCACTCCGGAACAATGGAAGACTTAATTTTGTCTGCTGGCAATCGATACATGAAAATCCGTGGATGAAAACTGCCGCCTCAGCAGCTTTCGAAATTCTGGAGCGCCCTCCGTCCCCTGAGCCTGGCGAACCCGGCCCGTTCTCATTAGCAGACAAAGAACTATTAGTAGGAATACTCTCCAGTGCCGGCTTCAAAAGTATTCAGACAAAGCCTATCTCGGAGGCGCTCGATTTAGGCACGCTCGACCAAGCGGTATCTTTGATGACTGATATGGGTCCCAGCGCCAAGCCTATAGCCGAGGCATCTCCAGAAAATAGACAACAAGCAGTAGCCAAGATACGGGAAGCAATGCAAGCCAACGAAACCTCAGCAGGTCGCGTGAAACTGAAAGGATCTTTCTGGTTAGTTACCGCCCAAGCATGAAATTAAGCGGCACTTTTCCGTGCCGCTTTTAAACTGCCGCTCCCATGACGTAGCAACTCTCCCGAAAACGTATTTGTCTGTTGATCATTCTCAATAGTCACCTGACCATTAATCAACACATACTTGTAACCTTTCGCCTTTTGCACTCTACGCCACTCATCGCCGGGTAAATCATGAACTACTTCGGGCGGGGTTATCTCCAAATTCTCCAAGTCATACACCAGTATATCGGCTGGAGCACCAACCTTTAATACACCGCGATCTTTACATCCAGCTAACTCGGCGGGCAGAGCAGACAACCTCCAATGGGCGTCTTCTAAACTCAACATATTATTATCCCGAACAATTTTTATGAGAGTCTCTGTCGGGTACCTCCCAGCGGTCAAAAATTTCGTGTGTGCCCCTCCATCGGAGACTCCGAATAAAATATAAGGTACATCGACAACCTCTTTAAGCAGATCTAGCCGAGTACCGGGCGGTGCTGCAAAAAACTCAGTCTCTAGATTGTCGGCAACTACTATATCTAGCATAACATCAACCAGATCTTTCCCAGTCTTCTCCGCAATAAGGCCTATGGTGTGATCAAGCCACTGTTGCGATTCGGGAGCAACTGGCCCTGTAACTACAATATTTTCAAACGGACCAGTTACCAACTCTGGGATCTGCTCCTTCAACGCAGGCCTTCTAGCTGGATCAGCTAATTTAGCTAACCGCTCTTCCCGTGTCCCTACAGTCGCTTCACGCCAGGCAGGACACTCATCAAACAAATTCCAGTCTTCAAATGTGAAGCCATAGCCTGCGTCAGTAGTAAGGCCCTGTCCATACACCCGAACACCCTGCGCTCGGCAACGCTCGAGCCACTCAATCACTTTACGATGGATCTGCGGTTTAGTGTCGTAGACCTGCACTACATTAAAAACGATGGGTCTCCCACTGACTCTAGATAATTCCATAATGTGCTCTTGATCCGCCTTAGGATCTCCTGACACCATCGTAGTTTGCATATGACCTGCGTTACGTTTACGCAAAATCTTCGCAAACTCTAAGGAGGTTTCGTCGTGCATTACGTCAGTCGGCATAGCAGTCCCATCGTAATCTAATTGCACGCCAGCAGGGCCATCGGGCGGAAGCCGTTGCGCAGACCATCCACACCCACCAGCATCCATTGATTCTTCCAGCAACCGACACATTTCTGCATGCTCTTTATCTGTCGGCATTCTCCCCGCCTTTGCGTCCTCTAGACCGAGAACGGATATTAAAATCGGGTTGATCGGAACATAAGGAACAATATTTATTGCTTTAGGTGTCCGTTCGACACTATCAAGATACTCAGGAAAAGACTCCCAGTCCCAGGGCATACCTTCTTTCATAGACGCGAGAGGAATAGCTTCTACTCTAGTCATCGATAACATAGAGCGCTCCCGAGCTTCTGGTGCAACTGGCGCAAAACCGAAGCCACAGTTCCCTATTACAACTGTAGTAATTCCATGCCAAGAAGAGATCGAGCAATAAGGATCCCAAAATAACTGCGCGTCGTAATGCGTATGTAAATCAACAAAGCCTGGGGCGACAATCATCCCCTCGGCATCTAGAGTTTTTTCAGCACGAGAGACATCTATATGCCCTATTTCGGAAACTATGCCATCTTTGATTCCAACATCTGCCTTGTACCGAGGCATCCGAGCCCCGTCGACCACCGTGCCGCCTTTTATAACAGTATCAAATTCGCTCATTTTTCTCCCTCCGCAACGTAAACGAATACTCAACTATAACTAGTGGAATACCTATTTGTCTATCGTTACATTATAGTACATCGTAACGATGTGACCTTTTCATCTCGCTAATCGTTATAGCTTAATCAAGTAATTTTTCGAAAATAATAAAGATAAGAATTGAGGAGAAAAAAATGAGATTGGAGAAAAAAATCGCTATCGTAACTGGTGGTGCCAACGGTATGGGACGTTCAACAGCGATTAGATTTTTACAGGAAGGAGCGAGTGTCGTTATAGCAGACTACAATGACACGAACGGCGCCGACACAATTCGGAAAATTGAGGAACAAGGTTTCGGTGATTCTGTGCGATTCATTAAAACCGATGTCTCTAAAGAAGGGGATATCAAAAAAATGATCGAGTGTGCTGCTGACAACTTCGGCGGTCTCGACGTCATCTTTAATAACGCAGGAGTAGGTGGTGCGGTTGGCCCAGTCTGGGATTTACAAGTTGACGAGTGGGACTATACTTTTGATGTGCTGGTTAAAGGGGTTTTCCTTGGCGTGAAACATGCGTCTAGATTGATGAGACAGCAAGGGAGAGGCGGTGCGATAATAAATACCGCTTCAATAGCAGGAATAAGTGGTGGTTGTGGACCTCTGTCCTACAGTGCGGCTAAAGCCGCCGTAATCAATCTCACTAAAGCAGCGTCTGTGCAACTTGCGCCAGATAGAATTCGAGTTAACGCTATATGTCCCGGTTTTATCTTGACCGGACTCACCCAAGGAATGAACCAATCTGCTGAGGATGTCGCTGCTAATCTTGCGGGCAAGCAACCTTACCCCGACCACGGACGCGGGGAAGATATTGCGGGAACTGCACTATTTTTAGCCACGGAAGATTCGCGATTTGTGAATGGCGAGGCGATTGTAGTCGACGGCGCACTCACGGCTCTCGGCCCAGATTTATGGCAAAGGTGGGATCTTCCCTATGAGCGAGACATGGATAAAAGCGTATTAAATAGAGGCACCACCGGCGAGGGCCATGTCAGACGTAAGCTTAATGAATAAGAGATCGTCAATAGTTGGTTTAATTATCCAGAAATTTCCTCAGACTAGTTCGGATCGAGCCAGCGATCGGAAAACGATTTTCGGGGCGACGCAAGGGCTCCGAAAGTTCAATTTGTACTCCCATCCCTGACTGTCCTCGATTACAAATATTATTATGATGTTTACCTGGGAATCGATGGCCTACTGTTCGTACTTCCGCGCCCATCGACCTGATACTGTCCGCGATAGTATCTATTAATCGTGTGTCTAAACCGCCCAAAAAAACAATCTCTTCGGCATCATTACATCCGTGTATCGTAACCACGGTATCGTGTGCCTTCACTGCATTGATACAGGTCGGCTCATCGAAAATATGACTCGTTATATGCAATGACACATAGTTTTCGTCCACAATTTTGTGACTTTCAAAACGATATAAACTGAGGTCATCCCCAGCTATCAGCGCAGATATCTCAGAAGTTCCAACCTCAATCACGCCCGCGTGAGGCGCAACCACAATCAGTTTATAGCTTCGCTCTATCAACGATATTGAATAATCAATCCCTTCTTTCTCGTTTCTCGCTAGGTCCCGGAAGTTCTTATATACGTCTGACATGCCTCGGCTCTATAACCCAAATATCAATCTAACTAGTCTGGATAAATAATTCTATGAGTGCACCAACCGTTTCAGGAGCGTCCTCTTGCAAAAAGTGACCCACACCCGGCAGTGTGATTATAGGTCCCTGCGGCCAAAGATCCTTAAAACAGCCAATAGTAAATTCGCTAGGCAGCGCTCGATCAGCTTCGCCGTGGACGTACATCGCAGCCTTTCCTTTTAATTCGCGTATAGCTGACTCTGTTCTGATAGATTTAAGGAAATCAATTGTTTCACGGTCAAATATGCATTGCGGAAAGCGAATAGCACCTATACATGCCTGAGAGTTTGGGAACGGATCTGAATAGGCCTTCACCCACGTTTCGGTGACATCTCCCGCCCGTTCAAACCCTATACGCTTCATCACCGACAAAACAGTCGCACCCAGATTACTGACTGTTGGAAGAAAAGCATCAGAGGCTACCCACTTACTCCACGGCGATTGAGAAATATTGTTTTCTTCGGTCCGGCCTCCCACGACAGCATTCATAATACATAATCTTTTAACACGGTCAGGGTGGCGGTACGCTATGCTACTACCAATAGGTCCACCCCAATCCTGTAGCACAAGATTAATATTTTTTAAATCCAGATCAATTACTAAGGCTTCTAGATTATTACAGTGCTCCTCTATGGTGTAGCGGGCATCAGTAGGTGTCTCACTCTTTCCAAAACCCATATGATCTGCCACGACTACGCGTCCCATCTTCTTCAAAGTTGGGATAATATTTCGATATAAATATCCCCACGTCGGCTGGCCATGTACGCAAAGAAAAACCTCGTCACTGCTTACATTCTCATCTATATAGTGCATTCTAAAACCCGCACCCGTAAAAAAATTTGGTGCGTAGGGCCACGTCCCTTCGAAATCTTCGTCAGCAATTATCATGGCTTTTTCCTCTAATGTTTGACTTTTTTTGAAGGCAATTGTGATCGCACTGTTCTCGCGACGACTAGCAGTTTTTGGTTATTTTATATCTATAAAATTTAGGCAAAAAAAAGGAGGCATTTAAATTATGCCTCCTCCGTGATTGGTTGTATCGACAACCTTGATCACACTATTTAGTTATTATCCTCGGTATTAAGAAAGATCTCTTGCCCTCGAATAAACTCAATAATTGTCGATACGCTTGCCATATCACTAGACATTAGATCACCTCCTTTTAAATTTTTTAAAGTCTGAGTATAGAACCTTATTGGCCCGACTGTACAGCCCCTTTTTTAAAAATCTGACCGAAATCTCTAAGCTATCCAGCCGCCATCTACGGGCATCGCCACACCCGTCATATAGCTGGATTTATCTGAGAGCAACCATGCGGCGGCTTCACCGATCTCAGACGGCTGCGCGATTCTTTTCATCGGAACCCGTCCCAACATCTTATCCCTTATTTTGTTATTTTCATCGCCGGTCAAACGATTAAGCATCGGCGTCTCAATAAACCCCGGACAAACCGCATTTACTCGAATTCCTCTGGAGGCATATTCTAGCGCGACGGTTTTTGTTAGACCTACGACTCCATGCTTAGAGGCATTATAACTTGCAGAACCAGCAAAACCGGTCAGCCCTGCAACTGAGGCGGTACTAACAATATTGCCCCCTTTTTCCTGCTCCAGCATTTGTTCTACTTGGCACTTCATACAATTGAAAACACCCGTTAGATTAACACGCAGGACACGTTCCCATTCATCTGCGGGATAATCGAGTATTTTCACAGCAGGCCCCTCTATCCCAGCGTTGTTAAACGCGCCATCTATTTTAGTATAGCGAGCAGCAGTATCCTGGACGACTCTTCTCACCTCTTGATACTGAGTAACATCAACATTGTGATACTCCGCAATTCCTCCGTCTTCTTTGATTAAAGATACGGTCTCGTGTCCCTCCTTATCTTGCACATCAGCGATGATTACCCTAGCGCCCTCCCTAGATAAAATCTGCGCAGTGGCTCTGCCTATACCTGTACTACCACCGGTAACTAAAATCGTTTTCTCATCAAGCAAACCCATAGCTATTCGCCTCCTAATTAATTGTTCAGCATTCTTGGGACAAGAATCTCACTACACTTAGACACTTTCTCTATAGTATCAAGCCCAAGTCTACTTGATATAATCCGATACTATCGACTATAAAGCTAAAGTAAAAAAATGTTGAGGGATTGATAATGTACATAGCGATGAATCGTTTTCAAGTGATCAGAGGTAAAGAAGATGAATTTGAAACTATTTGGAAGTCCAGGGACAAACATCTTACTGAAGTATCCGGTTTTAAGGAATTTCACCTCTTAAAGGGACCTCAGGAAGAAAACTATACACTTTATGCTTCTCATACAGTTTGGAGTACTTACGATAGCTTTGAGGCATGGACTAAATCCGATGCGTTCCGAAAAGCGCATTCTAATGCTGGAAAATATAAATCCGTATATCTTGGACATCCTAATTTTGAGGGATTTGAAACTGTAGAGGGAGCGTGAACAAATCGTTCTCTTCGTCTTAATTTACAACTTATACAACTAGACAGTCTCTTAAGAGAATTGATATGCCGAAAAAAAATTTATTGCTTAACCCCGAACCGCTAACATTCTCGACTATCGCAATTAATTCATCTCATGACTAAATGTTACAAAAATACTTTTGTATTAACCGTCTTTTGCGGCGGCCTGATCGTCGCGGTTACTTTTGGACCGCGCAACGCGCTAGGCCTCTTTATGGATCCTATTATTTTTTCTTATGGATGGAGTCGTGAAATATTCGCTTTCTCTATAGCGATACAAAATCTTATTTGGGGTATCGGACAACCATTTTTTGGTACGCTTGCCGATAAATTTGGAAGCTTTCGTGTCCTCACTATAGGCGGCCTGTTGTATGGTGCTGGACTATTTTTAATGTCAATCTCCAGCACTCCCACCGCCCTATACATTAGTGCAGGTTTAATTATTGGACTTGGATTATCAGGTGCATCAATAAGCGTAGTCATTGCAGCCGTATCGAGGGAAGCGAGCGCAAAAAATAGGTCCGTAGCCATCGGAGTAATCACTGCAGCCGGAAGTTTGGGACAGTTCTTAATAGCTCCACTTGGACAATCTTTTATTACATCATATGGATGGCAGACCGCTTTAATCTTATTGGCGGCGATTGTGCTCGTGGTCCCTTTACTCGCACTCGGCTTGAAAAGTGACAAAGGTCTTAGCGCAAACGAAAACTCCTCCACTTTCGGCCATAAAAAGGCTATCCAATACGCCTTCACACACGGTAGTTACATCCTACTACTTGCCGGCTTCTTTGTTTGCGGCTTCCATGTTGCCTTTATCACAACTCACTTACCTGCTTATCTGACCGATTCCGGCCTAACAGCATCGCGAGCAGCTTGGGCTATAGGTATGATAGGCCTTTTTAATATAGTCGGTGCGCTCTCAGCGGGCGTCCTCGGCAGTAGGTATAGCAATAGAAAATTGCTTTGCACGCTATATGCCACAAGGGCATGCGTCTTACTACTTTTTTTTATACTCCCGAAAAACTCGCTTGTAGTCGCATTATTCTCTATCAGCATGGGACTTTTATGGCTTTCTACCGTCCCCCTAACTTCTGGTCTGGTTGCAACTATGTTTGGCACCAATCATATGGGAAGCTTATACGGGTTTGTTTTTCTATCTCACCAAATTGGCGCATTTTTTGGCGTACTGCTTGGCGGCAAAATCTACACCACGACAGGGAGCTACGACATCGTTTGGATTCTAGCTATCTTGTTAGCTGTTCTCTCGGCGTTGCTACATCTCCCTATCAAGGAGAAACTTATGCCGGTTTTCCTATCTGAGCAGAAGGCCTCACCAAGTTAAATTGCGCACCTAGTTCAGCATAGATGAAATAGCCGTAATGCCAGCCTTCGCGCATTCTTCATCCTGGTCGCCAGTAGCGCCACTCACGCCCACACCGCCAATCTGGTATCCGTCATTTGTAATAATAGGAACTCCGCCCGGAAAGATCACGAAACCGGGCACTTCCTCGATCCCCAATGGCCTATCACCAGACTTATAATTTAACTCGCCAAGATCTCTAGTCGTGCGAGGAAGTCCTGCAGACGTATGACCCTTTAATTTTGCAATTTTTATACTATGTAAAAAGGCTTTGTCTTGTCTCCGAAATAGTTTTAAATTTCCGCCATCATCGTAAATCGCAATATTGACTTCTCGCCACCCTTCGCTTTTAGCCTTCTTTTCGCAAACATCCGCGATTTTTTTAGCCATTTCCAGGGTAAGGAAAGGCTTTACTGGCGCCGCAAAGGTGGTCTGAAATACTAGAAATAAAATTAACATTATGATTATACGCACTGTGAAACCTCCGATTAAACGAACATATTTACCAAGTGATTGTACAACCTTGCTAGCTATTATTTAAGCAATGCGTCAACACAAAACATGAAGGTGTATATATACACAAAATAACTTGACCCTTTAACATTGACAATTTTTTTTAAGTTGTTCTTAATAAAAGATAAATATAAGAGATCTACCTTATGGACGACATAAGCATATATGGTAAGCAGGGTTTTGGTAACTCATCGGGTTTCGGCAGAGCACCAGCACTATTGTTAGTCGATTTTGTAAATGGTTTCTGTGATCCTGACTGCTTTGGGGGTGGAAATATTTTAGATGCCGTAAACCAAACGCGTGAGCTGTTAACCCAGGCCAGAAAATCTGATTTACCTATAGTACATACACGAATTGTTTACGAGGAAGATGGCGCAGAGAACGGAGTTTTTTGCGAAAAAGTACCGGGCTTAGAACGCCTAACCGAAACAGCTAGCATCAGCCAAATAGTAGACCCGTTAAAACCTGAGAAAGGCGAACACGTGGTCCGAAAAACGCAGCCTTCCGCTTTCTTTGGAACAGGCTTAGCAGCGTGGCTCGTCGGTAAAAACGTTTCTACCGTCATTGTCGCAGGTTGTACAACATCGGGCTGTGTAAGAGCATCAGTTGTAGACTCTATGAGCTACAATTTTAAAACCATCGTTGTCAGTGATTGTGTTGGCGATAGAGCTTTGGGCCCGCACGAAGCAAACCTGTTCGATATGGGTCAAAAATACGCAGATATTCATACCTGCGAGGAAACAATTGACGCTATACTAAATTTGAGCCGCAATGTTTAAGACTACAGACTTGGAACAATCACCCCTAACATCCCGCTATCCGAACCAACGTTAGCTGTAAAGAAATCTAAGAATTTACGGATCTTAGCCGCGATGTGTTCGCGGGACGCATAAAGCGCGTAAAGGGGTTCGACCTTCGGCTTTATATTGTCAAAACTAATTTCTACTAACTCCTCAGACAAAAGCTCTCCCACTACGGCATACGTCGGGACGTAAGCGATCCCCAAACCCTTAATAGTGGCTTCAACAATCGCACCCGTATTGTAAGAAAAGAAGTTGCCGCCAACTGTTTGAGCAACAACCGTTTGCTTATCATCTAAAAAACTCCAAGAATCACTCTCGCGCTGCATTGACCCATCAACCACGCAATTATGCTGAGACAACTCCGCTAAATTTTCAGGACATCCTGCTTGCGCTAAATAACTAGGAGAAGCACAAACTACGAATGGAGCAGTTCCAACTTGTTTGCCTACTAGGGAACTATCGCGAAGTTGCCCTAGTCGGAAGATTACATCTAACCTAGACGCCACAACGTTAGGCTCATCATCTTGAAACCCCAATTCTATCCGTAACCCAGGATTCGCATGAACAAAGTCGGAGATAATCGGCGTTAATACAGTGCGACCGAATG